>JASLWR010000060.1:289-20668 GCA_030740765.1 Thermoplasmatota archaeon | reverse complement strand
AGAGGATCTTATCTTAGAGGGCGAATTCTCATCAAAATCGGAATTCATAAGAACTGCGATCCGTGAGTTGCTGAATCAGTTCAGTTCAACATCCAATTCAAAAAAGGTAATAGTTAACTTGGCGACAAAGAGGTACAACAGGGCAAATTACTTTATTGGAAAGGGTCACACGTTGAACTTTGAAACGCTTTTCAACGATCTACTCAACGAATACATAAACAAGATGGAAGAAGTAATGAAAAAAGAGATGGAAATGAATCAGAAGATCATGCTGAAGAAGATCGAGCTGGCTCAGTTGCAGGAAATATCCAATTCAAAATTCGGTTAATAATATCACACTCCCCTCCTTGAAAGGGATAGGGACTCTGGCTGGTGGCCCTATCCCATACCTACATAGTAACGTTGAATTTCCCTCCTTGAAAGGGATAGGGACTCTGGCTGGTGGCCCTATCCCATACTCATATAACATTGAATTTCCCTCCTTGAAGGGATAGGCGGCCTTATTCCGACACTCCTATCCGCTTCAACCCAGTTAGGACTAATTGCCAGAGGGATGGGGTCCATAACAGGGTACTGCTCTTAGCGGGTTTCGGCCCGCTTCTTTTTTTTCAATATCTTACCCTATGCCTTACCCTAAGGATTGGTGAGGGGTTCAGGTTTGATCTCTACTTTTTTGTTCAGACAAATCTAAATCTATTTTAGTAGGGCCGGGTATTATCCAAAAAGGAATCGATATCATGATCGCCAACAGGGAAGAAAGACTGGTCAGGCTCGATGAATCAATTCAAGAGGGGAAAGTGGACCCGGAAGCAATCCCAATCCTGAACCTGATCAATAGTAATTCGAAATACCTGACCACCAGTTCCTGCAGCGGACGGATCCAGCTGATATCCCTAAGGGAGGTGGGTGGAAAAAAAGATTCGAGAATAGTCGCAAAATGGCATTCTCCCGTTAAGGGTGAAGATTTCGGCTCCGCGCTCACTTCATGGAAGGATAATGGATCTTTATATCTCATGGCCCAGTCACCAATATTCCATGTTGAAGCCGATGATCTAATGTCCGCGATCACTTTGCGAAATCTTGCCCAGGCAAACGGCTTCAAATATTCCACCATAAGATCAATAAAACTAAACCGTGCCAATGGTGAACCGGTAAAGATTACTGTGGAGATCCTTTCCAGCGAGAACCTGCACACACCGTTGGGGGAAAACGCCGAAATTATCGCCAATAGTGATTATATCGAATTTCTGCGATCTAGAGCAAACCATCATTTCAGCAGAGGGAAGATGAAATTGAGGAGACTGGAAAAGGGATTGTCACTTAACGAAAACATATAAAAAAAATTTAGCGTCTTTTAGAGGACAATCCCAATAAAGAAACCGCCACCAGACAAGCAAAAACTGACAATAAAGAGGGTGAAAAGGAGGATGCGTCGATCCTGGATACTCTTTTTATTATGGTAACGTCTTTTTCAGCCCAGTTATTATTGTCATATGTACCAAAATCGGCCACCTCATCAATATCTTTGACATCATCCACTTTTACAATAATTTTCGATAAACCTTCGCTTGTCCATTGTACCCGATCCACCTTTGCAATTGCATAGCTACCAGGGAATATCGGTTCCTCAATGTAATAAAGATACGTCAGGTTATCTTTCGTCGTGGTGAATGTAACCTCAAGAGGGAAATCCCTGGAAAAATAAGCCGTAGTTTGCCCCACATTGAATATCTTTGCCGAAAGACTGGAACCGGTATTCACATATCCCGATGAGGGTAATATGTTTTTGCTCCTCACCTGTAGGTCGGGGCCCACAGTAAAAAAGCCAGTTCCCACATTATTTGTTTTCCCGTCGCTGTTATCCATTATCTCCCTTATAATATCCTGATCGTCAACAGTTACAACAACCTTGTAGTTTCCCATTTCCATGGGAGTGAAGGAATCCAGATAGACTGTCTCTTGAGTGTGATCGTAGAGATGGGAAACTCGTTTCGAAAAGACTCCTTCCAAATAAAAAACACCGGTTTGTCGATTGGCATGAAAAATCTCGAAGGAGACATAAAATGGTTCGTTCACCGAGAAATCGCTTGGGTTCTCGATAACAGCCGAGATAAGGATATCGTACCAATCAGAATGGTCAATGGATATGGGGCCACCTTTGATCAGTAGCATCTTATTCTCCTTTGCGATCCTCAGATCGGGGAAACCTTCCACCACCACAGGGCCCTCGAATAGATCGGTATAGTTCGTTCCAAGGAGTTCATCAGTGAACTCGAAGTAATACGAATGGGAATCACCCAGGGGCAGAGACAGTTTCACCTCGAATATCTCTCCGTTTGCATAGTTCTCATCATAATAGATTCCGATACCCTCTTGAGGTACCATATTGTAGAAAACATTATCGATGTATACGCCTCGCGAACCGGGCTGGGTCGAAGGAGGATGATCATCGATATCAAGATAAATTACCTGAAAGGTGAATTTGTCCGTGACGTTAGCAATATCGGGATGAACTGTTCCGGCAATTGTATTTCCACCCATGGACGGAAGCCGCGGCACTATAAGTTCGGGTCGAGTATTTATCACCGGAAGTGACATTTCTCCGGTGTCAGGGAACCTAACCATGTAGTGGCCGTCAAAACACTCAAAATGGTATTCGTGCTCCCCCGGTGAGAGATCCGATAGATTGAAGGAAAATATCGACCCGTCTGAGAAAAGCTCGTCCACTGTTTCCATTGAGTGCGAATCGCCGTCAAGCAGCACGTTGATATACCCTGGTCCAAGCCGCGGATCATCATTGTCCAAATCAGTGTAGCTTATTCTGAAGAGGAAATCATCCACAGATACGCCTGAACTGGGAAAGACCCCGTTGTTCTCATAATTTTCCTCAAGGGTCCAAAAAAGGCTGGATGGGCGGTTGACCACTGGCCCGTTGTTGACTCCGTTCTCGGGAAGAAAGACCGGCGGAAAACTGAACCGATAACTGTGAGTTCCCATGGAGAGCTTTGTTTGATATTCATAGACCGAACCGCTGACCGGATCACCAGAAACATGATCCATTTCGTAGGCGATAGAATCGATTATAATATCATGGTCGACAGCTTCCTCGCCGTCACCATTGTAATAGGTCACTGTGAATTTGAAAAGGGTGGAATTGTTACCCTGGATAGGAGAAAAGCCGCTTTTACCAAGGGTCACGGCCCGGCTACCGCTTTCACTTGAAAAGCCGAGTCTTGCTGGCTCGGCTTGAAAGTCTGACACGCTATCAGGTGTGTCTTCGCTGTTCAAGAATGCAGTGTTTAAAGAGCCCTCGAGCTGTGTTTCACTGTTTACAACAGCCTCCTTGGGATTTTCACGATCCATTTTCATGCAAATGAAAAAACTGCTAATTAACATTATGAAAACGATAATCAGCACGCCGGGCATTCGAGTTATTATTATATTGCTTTGCTTCATGTTCATCTCGACTTTTTTTCTGTAACACAATAGATCAAGACTTTATTGAAGTGTATGTATCGAAATCCACATCATCTTCTTCCTCTTCTTCCTCTTCGAAATCGTCCTCCTCCACCTCATCTTCTTCCATTGCCGCAAAATCGGGTAATTCTTCCCCGCACTCCGGGCACTCAAAATCGTCCAACTCAACCTGGGTATCGCATTCGGGGCAGAAATATTTGACCTTTTTAGATCTCATATAGAAAAAGATGATCACTCCGCCGATCACGAGTACTCCAACGACGATGGAAACTATCAAGGGTAAATAGTTTGGTGGCGGAGGGTCCTTAGGCACTTCGTTTATTATTATGATTACTTCCTTCGTGGATGCCGCTTTGCCTCCCCTCGCATCCTTTGCGGTAAACTCGAACCTGTAGGTTCCCCATGCAGGGGCGATCCAGGCGGTATCATATCTTACACCCAGTGTAAAATTTACCTCTGAAGAACGGTTAATACTCATTACCAGTGGTTCTTGAGCCGGAGTGATCGTCTCAAGAAGACAATCTCCCATTTCTCCATCAGCATCGGTATATTCAACACTGAAATAGAACAGATCACCCTTGTAGCCAGTACTCATGGATACACCGATGATCCTCAGGGTGGGCAGATTGTTATTACGATAAATGTCAACTTTGCCTAATTCATTTATTTTCGAATAATCCACAAGCACTTCGAAGGGGTCGCCGCCGATATAATCTCCGAAAGGTGTCAGTACCAGTTGATACCTGCCAATTGACACGTTCCTGAAAGTGAAATTGCCAGTCTTGTTAGTAATATTGACATATCTCTCCACCAGTGGAACGGTAACCTGGCCGGAAATCGGTACCAACGAAACCTCCACTCCGGATAGATACTTACCGGGTATGCCGAATTCCATTACAGAACCGTTAATGCCCCCTAATTTCACTTCGAGTACGAAATTCTGTTTTTTCTCCTCACCAAACACGAAAGATATCTTCTTTTCCAGGGTGATGTAACCTCCCCTTTTAATCGAAAACAGAAATTCAAAGGTCTTGAAATACGTCAAACTATAATTTCCATTCTCATCTGTTCTTTCTTCTAAACGACCCCGATCAAAGGAAATTATCGCACCATGCAGTGGTTTTAGATCCCCTGTGTACGGGTTCCTTCCGTAAACGGTCCCGAATAGCTTTGCTTTGGTGATGAGAACGTTGCTGAAAACCCCTATGGTGGTGATGAGATTGGGGTTGGGAATACTGATGGATACCGTATTTTTCTCGGGAAATCCCGCTATACCGATCTCATCCCAACTCCCTGTGTCCCCGTTGTATACACATATTCTGATGGAGGATTCATCGGTTATTATCTCTCCGTCCTTGATGAGGTGTTCCTTGTAATTGATGGAAATATTCAACGTGAGCAGTGATTCCGGGATCAACTGTGCTCCGATGGATATCTTTCTGAAAATATTCAATGATTCTTCTTTGGGATAAAGCACACCAGGATCGTCAACCTCAAGAATGTCGATTGATATTTCATTCCCCCCGACGAATTCTATTTTAACGGATGCAATATCAGCCTCCAAGGTTGCGGTTCCTCGTTCACTCACCTTTATGATAGTTCGTTCATTCCTGGTATAATAACCATCGTAAATGCTAAGAGTGATCTCGTGAAGCCCTCTGGATAACATCGCATTATCAATCACCATCTCGGAAATAAGTCCATCGACGTTTGATGTCCATATATAGGATATAACGGAAACATTGGCATCAACAGTGCTGTTCCTTGCGTCGAGTGGAACCGGTGTGTCTGTAAAATAGAGGATGGTTTTCTCAGAGGGTAAAATATTCGAAACTGGTTCGGTGATTAAAGGGATAGGCGGCTCGATACGGACGACATTCACAGTGCGTTCCGCTTTATATATTTCTTTCTCATTATTCTCACGCTCAATGCTGGCATTTATTAGCATTTTTGATATTTTCAGAAATGTGTAACTGACGTTAACGAGAACCTTATTCATAGGCTCCAAGGATATATTCAGCACTTTATCGAGCAAGGGAGAATGGGAGCCCTCATTCGTGACACTTACATGCAGGATGAAATGGACATTTGAGAGAGCATCGTTTACGATGGTAACGTTGATCTGTACCTCCTCATCATAGGTGTAATTCATCTTATCCGGAAATAGTTCCATGGATTCTATGGAGAGAAGCACTTTTTCCTGAATGAACATGTTCTTCTGGGCTTTGTTATTCGAATATTCGGGATCTTCATACTGGACCGAACTGTAATTGATCTCGAAATCCAGTCGATAGTTTCCCTCTAAATCCGGGTGCCAGGGATCAAACGTCACTTCCCCGTAATCGAAGGGGCCGATCTGCATGATACTTTCACTACCGTTCCATACCTCGGTACCGTTGTCCTCATTTATTATATTCAGATAGACCGCGATATATCTTGCAGTGTTTGCGTTGTCCCGGTTCTTTACCTGACAGAATGGAGTGTAATCCATATCCACCGATGTGTAACTAGGTGTTTCTTTCACTCCATAGTAGTTAATCATGATATCAATAGATTCCACTCTTTGCCCCTCAAAGCCTTCCTGAGAAGAAGATGCCCGAATAACCGAGACTCCGGTTGTGCTAAATAACTCGGTCAAAGAAAGAAAAATACTGCTGAAGAGCAATAATGCCAGTAATAATGCAAGATATCTTCTCCCTGCTTCTCCTCGGGTTCCATTTAATTTGCCTTTCCAATTTCTCAAGTTCTCACCTGCGTTCCCATTTATTATTGTTCGATTCGTTATATCATTATATCTATCTGAAGGTTTTGCGATACCGCCGATGTCTCTCCTTCGGCCTGATAATACAGAGTGATCGTCACATCTACGTGATAGATCAACGAGAGGAGAGATATTGGGCCCCTGCTAGCCTTGAATATGATGTTTCTTGCTGACAGAAGAACATTATACTGCTGGCAGACATCATCAAATGCATCCGTTATGGCTTCTTTTTTGGGAAGAGAGTTGGCATAATCCTCAGACATGTGTTTAAGTGCTCTCTCAAAGTTCATAGGTATATCGGTCATCTCATTAGTACCTATATCCGGTTGATGAGTGGATGTTCGAAGAACATTTGAGGTATCAACGTTTATAGTGGCAAGGATCAGTAACAATACCGCCAGCATTACACCCGTGACCAGAAGTAGCTGACCGGATCGGTCTTTCGATAGTTTTTTCATCCGATCAACCCCCTGGCCTCGTACCACAATACAATTGATATCTCGTAAAGTCCCGAGTTCATTTCCTTCCATTCAGGGGTCTCGGGCGAGGAAATATCCCGGCAATAGAAAGAAGGCCCGTCGCCGCCTGTAAAATATGCGATATAATTCTCCCTTGCAGAATTACCAGGATCGGGAATATCCGAGTAATAGAGAGTTATTTCGACAGATTCGTTTCGAAGATATAGGTTGAAAGAGAGTGTTTGCGACAAACTTTCGTTCAATTTATCGATCAATATCGATAGGTCATGACACATCGCCTCGTCCAATTTCGAAGCATAACCCACCGATGGTAGGTTATCCAATGCTCTAAAAACGTCTTCTCCATTCATCCCCCACTGATGAAGGTAGAGAGTTGAATCCTGGGAGGGAGCCGGCAAGGTAGTGATGAAACTGATGGCAGCCACGATAAGAAGACCCGAGGTAATCACCTCCAGAATAAACATCTGTCCTCTTCGATCACCACGCAATCTCTTCAACATAGTACCACTTCGGTCATCAAGTCCCGGGGGGTCCGCTAAATCCAAGGTTCATTTTGGAATCCAGGAATGAAAATATGCCCCAGCTCATAGCCGTCATAATGACCACATGACGTAAACCGGCCGATAGTTTCCCTTCACCCAT
This sequence comes from Thermoplasmatota archaeon, assembly GCA_030740765.1. Lineage (GTDB taxonomy): Archaea > Thermoplasmatota > Penumbrarchaeia > JASLWR01 > JASLWR01 > JASLWR01. Next base: position 13,309 of record JASLWR010000060.1, on the reverse strand, counting down.
CATACCGGCCATCAAACCACTTCCCACAGATTGTACCAACACCGAACTGAAAAAAATGAAGGTCAATTTTGAAGCCTCTATCTTCTTCGTACTGCCCATTCCACCAATTGAGGCGCCACCGTCACCGCTATCTGCTGCATCAGCCTCAGCGCCAGCTCCAGACTGGGCGGTGGGATCATCCGTCTCGGCCAAGCCCTGGGACGTACCGATGATGGCGGGAAGAAACAGTGCTACGATGACAGCTATTACCGCCAGGTAAACCCCGAAAGCAATGTAGATGACAACAACGTACATGAAAACACCCCGCGTCCTTTCGGACTGCAACCATTTTATCTCCGAAGCATCTTTGGCAGCACTCTCCAGCACATCCGCAATGTTCCCTCCTGCCAGGTTAGCCTCTTCAATGAGTGAAACCGATCTCGTCACCAACCTGGTTTTGATCCTCTGGGACAACTGGTGAAGTACGTCATTGAAAGCGACGCCCCATGAGATCTGGGAATTCATCTTCTTGATCTCTGTCGACATGGCGCCGTAATCCCCCCTGGCAAGAGTCTGAACTGCCGAGCTCATTGAGATCCCCACCTTCCAATACTCGGCAAGGTCCTTCAGGAATTCGGCAAACTTGGTCTCCAGGTCATTGACCTTTTTGTTCCTATACCATGCGTAGATCGAGTAAGGTCCCACCGCGACTATCATAGCCAGGGAAATTAGATGCTGGTTCGCCTTCGAAAGGGCTATTGAACCACCCGGATTTTTTGGTGTAACATCCTCAATTGGTGCAGAAGATATGTATGAAAATAGAAGATAACCGGAGACGATAACCGAAAAGGCGATCAGCATGTATCCAATATTCTTCTCGGTAAAAATACCTTCTTTGACATTTACACGAAGAACTCTCTTTTCTTTGGCCATGTCACACCTCCGGTGTTACGAGACCCACGATGAATATATAGACCCCGTTGATTATTGGTAAGCCCCCGAACACTACTGCATAGAGCATGGAATCGGTTACCTGCATACCGCTCCCGGAAACCCAGTACATGATAACAAGGATAACCATAAAAAAGATGGGAAATGCGACGCCCACCACTACGTAGCTCTCGGCGAGAAAGGCTAGTGTCTCGATGAACTTTTCCTGTTCCCGGCGGTTCTCCTGCATGTAAGAGTGGGCAGAGTCCGTTAGGTAACTGGCCAGCGGTCTTCCGGATACCAAGGCGTTGTGGACGCCCTGAAAGAATTCCACCAATTTATGCGATGGGGCGCGATGAATGGCATTCTTTATACATCTCATGATATCGATACCGAGAATTCTCGTATCCCTGTATATCCAATTCGCTTCGTCACAGATGTCTCCGTATATATCTTTCTGTGTGGAAAGTGACCTAAATATCTGCTCCGGGGTCGAATTGGTGGCAGCCATTGCCGCCAGGAAATTCACGGCATAAGGCAGTTGGATATCAATATTATTTGCTCTCTTTTGTACCGCACCCTTCGGATTAGAATTAAGTATTGTATTGTATGCGATCAAAGGAACCAGAAAAGGAGCCGCATAGAAAAATATCGGAACCACCCATTTCAATAATAGACCGTCCTTCCATGATGAACCGGCAATGAGTCCGGGATACATGGCGAAGATAAACAGGTAACCAAATATCAAAAAAAAGAAGAATAGAATGGCCGAAGTCATGTAGGCTGTTGCAGCGTAGGCCTCGGGCATTATTAATATGCGTCCTTTCTCCAAGTTTTTTCTCAGCTCGGAATGCTTATCGGAATATTTTTTCCCTGCCTTCCCCAAATATTTAAAGGAGAAGCTCTGGTATGCTGTCAGTTTCACTTTCGCCACCCTCAACGTATTTTTCTTCCGCACTTAGGACAATCAGGTCGATCAACTCTCACACTGTGACCGCAGGATGGGCAGGGTTCCTTTATCACCGCCCCGCCAGCATCGAGGGCCGTTACCCCTGGATTAGCTAGGCCGTCCAATGTGACAGCTGCATCAGCCCCTCCCACCTCATGCCCGGCCATTCTGGCAGCAGGGAGCGCTTCTTCCTTGCTGCTCTGGACCTGCCTTACCACTTCTTCCGGTCTTAAATAGTATTCCATTATAACTTTTGCCACATCCATGTGAGCCCTGATATCGTTCTCTACAAGCCAATCAAGAACATCTTTCCGGTTTTTCAACTCCTCCATGATCTGGGGTTTGCTCATATTGGTTCTCACCATGACCTTTTCCAGAATATAGCTCTTACCGGAGAACTCGAATTCGTCTGTTGCAGGTATCCACCTGAACACCTCGTTGGTGAGCAGCTCACCGGTATGGGGATCGAGTCCGATTATCTCCACCACCTGTTTGGCCCGCCTAACCCTCCTTTCACCGATCCGGGTCTGGATCTGGATCACAACCGCGTCCAGAGCCGGTATCATAACCCGGGGGATATCGATGGGTTTATTCTCGAGACGATGTACCAAGGCTTGAACAGAATCTGCATGGATCGTGGAGTAGGTCGTGTGACCCGTGGACATCGCCTGGAAAAGAACGTAAGCTTCGGCCCCACGAATCTCACCCACCACGATGTATTCGGGTCTCTCTCTCAAGGCAGCCCTGAGAAGGTGATACATTGTAACAGCTCCCACATCACCTCCTCCAAAACCATCCCTTGTAAGACTGGCGACCCAGTTGGGATGAGGCAGGTTCAGTTCACGCGTCTCCTCGATGGAAAATACCTTCATATCCCTGTGGATAAAAAGTGCAAGAGCATTTAGTGATGTGGTCTTACCACTGGCAGTACCTCCGCATATCAGCATGGACATACCGTACTGAATGGCGATCCATAACCAGGCGACTATCACCGAAGAGATAGTATTGAAATCCATAAGGTCAGTAGGTGTGAACGGCTGTTCACGGAACTTCCTTATACAGAAGGAAGAACCTCTCGTGGTAACCTCACGACCCAGGCTCATGATGGCACGGGAACCGTCCATGAGTGTGGAGTCCAGAATGGGTTGTGCAATGGAAAGATGTTTTCCGCACCTCTGGGCCAGCCTGATGGAGTAATCGTCAAGTGCTTCCTCATCATCAAATATAAGTGTTGTTTCCAGTGATTCGTATCGTCGGTCATATATGAAAATTGATATGTTCGGCCCATCACATGAGATATCCTCGATGTTGGGATCTCTCATCAGAACATCGATGGTCCCGTAACCCAGAAGATCTCTTTCCACATAATAGAAGACCTTATCAAGGGCCCTTCCTTTCAGTCCCAGGTTGTAACTACGGTTAACGTCCCTGGTGGCATGTTTCAGGAATCTCTCGGGATCCATATCAATTTCTTCCACGGTAACGTTCAGTGCCTTTTTCAATACGTCATATATGAATTTATAGGCATGTTCCTCCTTCCTCGTAAGCTCCGGTTCCACTGCATGATATATCTTTGTGAAGGCCTTTTTATCATACAATATTCGAACGTAGGCGAAGGGTTCTTTAATAGGATAAGTTTCCAGTTCCTCGAACCTTGCTGAGGCGTAATCCACCTTCTCCGTCTTTTTTGCGGAGTCGTGCCGTTTGATATCACCACGTTTCTTAGTTGTGGTGACTTCCTCCTCTTCACCCTTCTTCTTTTCTTCGCCTTTCTTTTTCTTTCCCTTATCCTTTCCCTTTTTCTTGCCAAACAAACCTCCCTTCTTCTCCTTCTTTTTCTTATTCTTTTTCTCGCCCCCCTTCTTTTTCCCTTTTCCCTTTTTCTTGGGTCCTTTCTTTCCCTTTTTATCCCCTTTCCCCCCCTTCTTCCCTTTCTTGTCAGGCTTCTTCCCCTTCTTGCCGGGCTTCTTTCCTTTCTTATCACCTTTCTTGCCCTTCTTGTCTCCCTTCTTAGCACCGGCTTTTTTACGGGGGCTTTCTTTCCCCTTTTTTTTGTCCCCTTTCTTCCTTCCTTTCTTCTTCGAAGCAGGCGGCACCATTCCAAGCATCATAAGGGTCCGTAATTGGGACCGCAATATATCGTTGGTCTCTTCCGTCTGGAAGACATCACATTTCCCGGAGAGGCCGGGTCTGGTCTTTTTATTGTTGGTCATGGCGACACCTTTTCTATTTACGCAATTTATGTAGTTCTTTTCCTTTCATCAATCTGTGTTCTCAGTAATCCAAATAACATTATTATTAAGTCCTTTACCGTATTTAAGGTTTATCGAACCATATGAACTCTGAATCGGTTCGGGGGTTCCAGTTCTGGCATTGTACGAAAGAACCTCGTAAGGAGATTCCATCAGGTAGAATTTCACGGAACTAACCGTCCCCGAAGAATTGAGAAACATCTCGTTATCCTTGATATAGACGGTATAATCATCCCCACCCACTGTAGTTGGTATCATCACGTTCATGTCAAGCTGTGAATCAGGATGCGATGCAGCGAATATAACTGCATTGTTGATGTTCATTTCGATTTTACCACCTATCTCATATAGCTGAACCTTGGCGGACCGATCAGTTTCTTCCTCTACTCTCTGTGAGATCATCGTTGTCAATGATACGAATACAAGTGCGGAGATAACAAGTACATATATATATCCGATCTCCACAAAAGCTCCTTTATTTCGCTTAAAATAAAGACCGGCACCTCTTTTCGTATATTTTCTCATCTTATCTCCCTTACCACTTAACCTTCCTCGAACCAGCTCCTGACGACATATCGGGATATTTGAAGATCGATATTGTTTGGATAGAGATCATCTCTCCCTATTGCTGTATTAGCAGGATAGAGATAATCAATACGGCTGTCTTCATCATTCAGACGGTATCCCGTGTAATCGGATTGACTCCCATCGAATTTTTGAAAATCACGATCCAAATAATTGTACCACGTCTCGACCCATTCCCCATCAATCTGAATGTGCAAGTTGAAAACTTTCTTAATATTGAAGGTCTCTCGGTTTTCCACCTCGAATCCGATAGTGTATCTTCCCTCCGAGAAATAATCAAGTTCCTCGTTCCGGTAATCTATCATTGAAATCCCTAGGGATCCAAATATCGTATTCTGTGAGAATACTGGTTCTGTTACAACCTTCGTGGTGCTTGGACTGGATTCCAATAATGCTCCGTTACCCAGTCCCATTAGATAGGTTTCGCTGTTTGTTTTGACCTTCTGCTCGATCATGTCCAATGAGAATAGCCATGCCTCCGAGATCACTGTTTCATTAAACAGGACCGAGATCCTCACGGTGCCCTTCAGTTCACTGCTTGTTATGTAATTACCAGTGCCGTTGTCATTTTTTGACAGCAAAAATCCTGAAGCATAAGGGACTTCCCGAACCGAATCGCCCAGTAATGGTTTTGGATCAATGAAATCTACCCTTGCCCAGCATTTTTTTATGTCGAATTCGGGATAAGTCACCGGGCCTTCGGTCCTGATATCAAAGAAATCGTTGTAATCGTCAAGACCCAAGTATGTAATATTGATACTTGGAAAACAGGAGTAATAGATCAGCCAGGTTTCGGCATCTTTATTCATATAGAACTCGCTATCCTGAAAATTATATGAATTCTCCAATTGAAAACCGGGTCCCCTTTGGATACATTGTTTCAGGTTCCCCTCCAGAGTATTCATGTTCCTTCTGTTAGTTCTAATTGTAGTTTCATCCTGATTTTCCTGTATGAGAGGAACTCCCCAACTGATGACCACTGCCACGATCATTAGCATTATCACTATCAACAACATCGTTGCTATAACCGGGGCTACGGCGTCACGGTCTCGAATATAGCTCCATTTTCTCCTGGATTGTAGCAGGACATTCACCTTCGTAGTTTATTTTTTATATAGATCTAACGTGAAAAAATGCTCGTTAACCACAAGGTTAACTACATTTTCCCGCTCCTGTTGGGTGGGATTGCTGACCTTGTAGAGAATAGTTCCGCTGTCGAGTTCTTCCATAAAACCGGAAAAACCGGAAATTTCAGAAAAACCTTTGGAAAACCCTTGAGAATAATCATTATAAATGCATTGTTGATATTTTCCGTAGACGTGCAATCTGACGTTCCGGACTTCCCCAACATCATTCATTCTAATATCTGGATAGGCCAAATCGAGCCCGTAATTGCCCTCTCCGGCAATACTAAGACCAGTGGAACTGAAATCCATAATATTTAGAATGAGACAGTCCCCGGTGGAGTACTTATTGGAGAGATCCGGTATTTGAGGTGTAATAGAGACGGATTCCACGTATTCAGGAGGCGATATCGCTCGGGGTTCCTCGGGATTGGGATACTCGGTCATAACACCGCCGTTCAGACCGATAAAATCAAACCTTCCGCTAGGACATTTGAGATTTCCCTCAATGTGATTAACAGAAAAAACCATGCATTGACTCAAAGGTTCCTGTCGTTGATGGTCCATCACGGTCACGGAAAAGGTCTCGATGATATCGTTGATCGTTGAAATCGCGATAGATTTATTCAGATGAATTTCGTACTGGCCTTCGGTCACATCGGTACCAACCCATTTGATCAGCACATCCACGGTTCGGTTGTAGGATGATGAGAGGACGAAGTTGCCTCCATTATTCGAGGGATTCTTCTGGAAATTTCCGTAGAAAAAATCATCCTCTTCAGACAGCAACGGATTTAAGTAGTTAAAGGATACAAGCCAGAATTCGCGGTCATTGGCAACACCCAATGTTCCAGGTGGGATCATGAGATTCATATTTACGGAGGAGTTGTCGCCAGTGGTCATAAGATAATCTATACGATGGTCTATGGATTCCATTAGACCTTTCATACTGTTGTACTGGTTCGTATCCTCGAATTCATCAATCATTGGAGCGGCCCAGAGAAGAATTGAAGTGATCATGGTAACCATTAAAAGCAATATAAGCATGGTACCGAGTATGGGTGAAACACCAAGATCGTCCCGATGGATATACCTCCTCTGGAACGAGCGTGTTTCCCTGGACGGGATATTATCTTCACCAACATCACGAAAGCTCATGGTTCATTACCCTCGTCATTCATATGTCTTTGATTTTGACCGATAACCTTCGAAATCTATCTTTGTAAGCATTTCATCAGGGATGGCCAGTTCTAGGAACCCTAGCAATATAATAAAATCGTTTTTTAAGATTTTATAATCTTTGGCATAATTTTGTGATTTACTTAAAGAAAACTTGTTTATATTAATGAAGCGGAATCGGCCCTCCGGGCTCCCACTTCGTCTTGAAACATCAGAGATGTTCCTATCCCTGCCCGCAAGTGTGCGGTCAGGCTACGCAATACCCTTTGGGCATTGCTGAGCCTTCGATTTCCTTTGCAAACCTACAGGCTCCCATTTCATTCCGGAGACACCCTCCGTTGCATCAAAGATACAACTGAGCCCGACATAGAATCAGAGATTCTATTAGGGTGCAGAAGAACTCGTTCTTCAGGCACCTACGGGTCCACAATTCCGCGAAACATGACAGGTAATGGCTTGCCAAGTAAAGGCGACCCTGCTGGCTCGCCACACTTTCAAGCCGAGCCAGAAGGACTCGACTTTTCAAGTAACGTCTTGGCAAGTCAGATGAATTTATTGATTCATCGAGACCTGTCATGCCAGACGAGCAGTCAGGGTCGTCAAGGATTATCAAGCTGAAAACCTCGATGTGTCTGCTACACATCTATCCCTTTCGAGGCGGTACTCGAAAGGCTTCGACATTTTGTCGAGACCTGACCGCACACCTGCGGGCAGGGATAAGCGAATCTCTGATTCGTTAAGATTTTCACCGTTGACAATATACCATGAATCGACACCAAATGGGATAAAACAACAATGCCCTCTTCCCATTGAGAAAAACTACATATTTTGAATATATTGATGCGTGGCCCGGATTATCTCCACATTTTTCCGAATCAATTCCTTCTTCTTGAAATTGGCTTCAAAGAGAATGATCAACTCATCAATGCTCATCAGCTTGGTATATGATATATAGGCGGTCAATGCCACCATGTTGGACGCGCGTCGTAGACCCTGGTCCTCCGCAATCCTGGTCATGGGTATGTATAACGATTCTACATCATCCCGCTTTACTTTCCTTTCCACAATGGAAGAATTGACAATTATTAGGCCGCCGGGAGTTACGATATCTTCAAAGGAATCCAACGAGGGCAAATTCATTGCGATCAATACATTGGGCTTGTCAACGACAGGACTTCCAATGCTCGAGTTTGAAAGAACTACATGACAGTTTGCCGTGCCTCCGCGTATGGCGGGCCCGTATGACGGTAACCAGCACGTTGATAGGTCTTTGTTCATCCCTAGCATGCACAAAGTTGTCCCAGCCATGAGGACGCCCTGTCCCCCGAATCCAGCGATCCGGAGCCTCTGCTCAGGGAAATTCTCTAAAAATTCCGGGTCAGCGTCAAATAATTTTTCCTCTCCGGTAAGACCCAATACTTTTATTATTTCATCGGAGCTTGCTAAAGGTTTAGGTTTTGGCTTGGGGGGACGTTCTTTTATAAGGTCCTTAAAATTCTCGACTGGAAAATACTCTTCCATTACATCTTTCACCCATTTGACCGCATCAGGAGATGACATTTTCCATCCCACCGGACAGGGAGATAGTACTTCTACGAAGGAATATCCCTGCCCGTCTTTTTGTGATTGCAGAGCTTTTCGGATAGCCTTCCGGGCGTTCCTGATCCCTTTGGAGTCCGTCACCGATACCCGTTCCACAAAGACCGGTGCTTCCAAGGTTCCGATCATCTCGCACATCCTTATTGGATAGCCCTGGTCATCCGGGTCTCTTCCCCGGGGTGTAGTGGTTGTTATCTGCCCTTCCATGGTGGTTGGAGCCATCTGCCCGCCAGTCATTCCGTAAATGGCATTGTTTACGAAGATCACGGTCATGTTTTCGCCCCGATTCGCAGCGTGGATAGTTTCTCCCGTACCGATAGCGGCCAGGTCCCCGTCACCCTGGTAACTGATGACGATACTGTCGGGATTTGATCTTGAAAGGCCGGTCCCCACTGCCGCTGCGCGACCGTGAGCAGATTGAATGTTACCTGCATTGATATAATAGTATGCAAAAACAGAACAGCCTACGGGGGAAACAAAAATAGTGTTATCACCAATTTCCAGGTCTTCCAGGGCCTCTGCTATTATCTTATGGATCTTACCATGCCCGCACCCAGGGCAGTAGTGTGTCGTATACTGGCTGCCAGTGGGTTTTCTTTCGAATTTTTCGTAGAAGCCGGTTGGTTTTTTCAAAACATCCTTTACCATGAGATTCACCACTACATTTTATTAAAGAACTCCTCCACCTTCAGTACTAGCTCGTCCGGAGTCGGGATCACTCCCCCCATTCTTCCGTAAAAATCCACCTTTGCATGATCCTTAACAACCAACCGAACATCATCGACCATCTGTCCGTTCGATAACTCGAAAACAACAAATTGTTTAGTTTTGGTTCTCAATTCCTTAAGCCTATCATTTGGAAACGGCCACAGTGTGATTGGTCGAAAGAGGCCCGCCTTGACTCCCTTGTCCCTCAGAATATCGACACAACTCTGGGCTATTCTTGAGGTAATTCCATATGCCATCAAAATTATATCGGCATCCTCCACCATGTATTCTGAATATCGTTGTTCTTTTTCTTCTATCTCACGATACTTTTCCTGAAGTTTGATATTCAATTCTTCCTCCAATTCAGGGCTCATGAGAATGGATGTGATCAAGTTGCCCTTAGTTTCTTTATTACCTTTCAGTGCCCAGGGTTTTTCAGGTATTTTTCTGATGGTGGTGGGGAAATCGACCGATTCCATTACCTGGCCGACATACGCGTCAGCGAATACGTAAACCGGCGTCCGATACCTGTCTGCCACTTCAAAGGCCTCTATGGTAAAATCCACCATCTCCTGTGGAGAATTTGGCGCAAAGACAGGGGTTCTATAATTGCCGTGTCCACCTCCTTTCACTACCTGGAAATAGTCAGCCTGGCTGGGCCAGATATTGCCTAATCCAGGACCTGCTCTTTGAATATCTGCAATCACACACGGAAGTTCGGAAGCTGCCAGATATGACACTCCCTCTTGCTTTAGGCTGATCCCCGGACCACTTGAAGAAGTTAATACTCTTTTGCCTGCAGCAGACGCACCATAGACCATGTTAATGGCCGCCACTTCGCTAGAGGCCTGGAGAAAGATTGCACCAACTTCTGGAAAAAGCTCTGCAACTGTGTGAATTATTTCTGATGATGGGGTTATAGGATAACCATAATAGTGGGTACACCCGGCAAGGAGTGCCGCCTTTGCAATACACGCGTTCCCTTTCTCAAATTGCTTCATATATTCTCCCCCTTTCTTTTTATTTTTTTATAAACGGTTACAGCTCCAGGCTCGGGGCAGGCATAGAAACAAAAGCCACAACCTGTGCAGAACTCTCCAATATATTCTGCATAGGTATAACCCAGGATATTGATCTTGTCAGACATGACCAAACATTTTTTCGGACATTCTACAGTACACAGAGTGCAACCTTTGCACAGGTTGGTAGTTATTTCAACATAAGGTCGGTTCATATTCCGTCACCTGACAAAATTATTATTTTGTTATTCATAAGATATTATAAATATTTTTTTTGTTCATTGCCATCTCATATCAACATCTTCTGTTCAACAATTCAGGTCGATACTGTTGTTCTTATTATCTATACGTATCAACTCCCCGAAGGCCCTCATCAGAAAGATAAAGCGAGCCACAGAGAGCGAAGGCGTCAAATACAACTGGATATTCGCTCCCTGGTAAACAGGATGGAAGGCCAGACCCAGCAAGACCGTTGAACTGGCGATGCTTGCCATTACCACCCTGGTATATCCCCTTTATGAAGTAGATCACGACAAGTACAAGATAAATAGAAAACCGAAAAACAAGAAACCGGTAATGGAGTATCTCTCGAAGCAAGGTTCACATATGCCTGTTTTTCATTTTTTATCACTCTTTTTCGATGTATATTACATATGAAATTTATTTTATTTATTTGTTTTCTTGTAATTGATACAAGTTGATAATTAGTATAAATAAATCAGTTGATCGAAAAAAATCCAATTCTATATTTAACAAAAAAATGGTTGTCCAGGATTAAGAAATGCTTCTGAACAAGGCAAAATATTAGATGAGTTTCGAATAGGCATACACTCAGTCGGGCAGTATTATCAGGGGCACATCGGACCTCGAGCGAATTTCCTTTTCAATATCCTCTTTCATCCAGGACAACAATCCTCCTTTTTCGGGTTTACCAATAATGATGAAATCCACGTTTTCCCTTTCAACGTGCTCGATAATACGGTCCACTGGGTGGCCGGTCTCGAGAATCGTATTTACAGGTATTTTTTCATTCCTACCTATCTTCTGGAAAACGTCAAGGATTCCCCTGCCGTTCTTTTTCTTGTCATCCGAACTCTCGACCATCACGTACAGGGCAGTAACCTCACCATGAGTCTTCTTTGCGAAATCCACTGCGAATGTTGCGAGTTTTTTGGCCGTATTCGGATTGACACTTGGAACCAAGATATAGATTCCCGGTGGATTTTCCGTTCCCTGGATTTTATCGCCGTTATTGTGCCAGTCCCCACTTTCGAAATAATTAGTTCCCTGGGAAGGATAGCGTCTAGTATCCACATAAGCTCTTTTATCGGCCAATCTCGTTTCTTTAGACAATTCTTTCTTGTAGACAACTGTCCGGTACGGATAGGGTATCTCAACACCTTCACTGTCGAACCTGTCCTTGATGGATTCAAGGAGGTCTGAGCGCACCTGTTCCCTGTCAAGGGCGTGTTTCAACCACAACCACAGTTTCATATGGATGGAAAAATCACCAAACCGGTCCATGGTGGCATACGGATTCGGGTTTTTCAGCACTCGGGGATGAGCCCTTGCTTCCTCTATCATTATCTTTTTCGCAAGCCTCCAATCCGATCCATAGCTGATTCCCACGTCTATCTTGTGCACGATGACGGGTGAATCCCTTGTGTAGTTCCATATCTCGTTCTTAGCAATATAGCTGTTCGGTACAACAACTAGTTCTCCTTCTGTGGTCCTGATACGGGTGGTGTTCAATCCGATCTTACTTATGTCTCCCCAGGTCTCCCTGGCTGCATCTCCTACCCTTACTCTGTCACCGATGGCAAAAGGTTTATCCGCCGCAAGCATGAAACCGGCCATGATGTTTGCTATGCTGTCCTGTAGACCGAACGCCACGGCCACACCTATGAATGTCAGGGCGCCGAATATCGCTACCGGATCGATACCGTAAAACGAAAGTAAAATACCCAGTCCTATGATCACCGACAATATTTTTACAAAATTTTCAACAGCGTTGGTTGCATGAGAATCCAGTTTTTTCTTAATGGAATATCTTACCCGAAGTATGAAAATCGTTATTCGGGTGGAAAATAATACCCCGAGAATTATGGTAATAGTGGTGAATATGGTATACAATGTTGAATAGAAAGGTAGATTCTGTTTATCAGGAAATGCGAAATTTATTGCGAAGATCACAGCAATTATGGTAAACAGTGGAATGGTGAATCCCCTCAGCCTCTTACTCTCTTTTTGAAATACTTTCCTCGTTACGCCTTTTCCGAAGAGTACCGATAGTATCAAGCGGATTATCTGCATCAACAAAATCCTTACGAAAAGCAAGGCTATTATCAAAAGGACCATGAATTTCATGATCATCCAGATAGAGAAATCATATCCAAACAATTCCAAGCTACTGTGTTTATCATATCCCAGGGCATTGAATGCTATTATGGTGAATGACAGAAATACCGTCCATCTGATAAAATTTTTTATATTCTGTTGGAAAGTACTTATCTGAATACCAAGATTACCTTTGAATTCAACATTTTCCTTACTCCCTTTTTTTTTTCTGGAACGCTGATCCAGTGATAATATGATCTCTGAAAGATATATCGGTAGAAATCTTGACAGGAACAGGTTCAATGCAAAACCGATGATCATTATTCCAATGGTCAATGCAATTCTCCATAGTGGTGGTC
>JASLWR010000060.1:0-279 GCA_030740765.1 Thermoplasmatota archaeon | reverse complement strand
AATCCACTGCCAAATTTGATAAATTCATCATTTTCATTCCTTTAACTTATTTCTGATGAAAGGACCGATCACCTTGAAATATCTTTTCCTTCCCGAAATCAATTTATTAGTCGCGAATCGAAAAGGATCAATATATACTCGAACCGTTCTCTAATGGGAAACCAAATTTTTTTAGAGTAAAACCTTTTTCTTAAGCCAGGATTGGGGTACATAAACAAATTCGGAGACTTTTATGAATTAGATTGTGGTATCTAACCATTTTCTATACCGGACACAATA
>JASLWR010000005.1 GCA_030740765.1 Thermoplasmatota archaeon | reverse complement strand
GTAATTGTAGAATAAAGTAAGGTTCAGGTCCTTGTCACCGTACATGAGATAATCCGTGCCACCCCAATGATCCCGGATACTGAACGACAGTTGATAAAAACCATCTGAAAACGCGGCGTCGGGGTCTATATCATAGGTAAACACGTAAGTCCGGACGTCCACAGGGGCCAGGTACGGCATGCTGGCATTGGGACCCTCATTTTCACCATCCACCAGTACGACAATCTTGTCTTGGGGATCCATTAGGGACAGATTGATGGTGAAATTACCCATGGATTCGCCATCGGGGTCCTCATAAACGATGCTTAACCTTGAGGAATCATTGCCGTATTTATTCACAAGCGATTTACTGAGAGTGATCTCTTTGATAGAGGGACTGGTGTTGTTATATATAAATAACTCATCGGTATTGTTGTGGTAACCTTCGGAGGTGAGTGTTGATTCCCCATCGAAAGCGCCCATGAATAGGTCATAGGGGCCAGGGCGAAGTGTCACCGGAGGATCATAAGCATAGCTAACACGCCACCGGAACGCACCCGACTTCTCTATAAGAACACCATTCTCCCCGTTCTTCACCCCATCAATAAGAACTATCTCATTTTCATTCACATCTTTTATCTTCAATGATATTTCAAAATCCATCATCGAGAGTGTGTCCATATCGTAAAACTCACCCTGTATCGTGGTTTTAGCGGAGCCGCTCATATTGATCGTATCAGGTTGGCAAGCCAGGGAAAGTACCCCCGGAACATATTTTTTGACCAGAGTGACGTTCCTTTCAATATTAAACATATCCATCTCGATCAACGGACCCCCTTTCTCCCACAAAGCGAGATCGACGCGATATCTTCCCTCTATCATGTCTCCTGGGTTTTCGGGATACCATAAATGGGTTGCTTCGTATGTTCCGTTCCCGGTGATGGAAATATTCAGTCCGGATAAGTTTGTAGCACTTTCGAATACAGTAATATTGCTTTCAATTCCCCTCAGGGTTAGGTTCATAAAAAAGTCATCGGGAGACTGCTCATCTACATCATGGAACACCATTGTGATGGGTATTCCATCAGGATCCAAAGCGTTCAATGGCTCGGTTTCGAAAAATATCGATTCATTCTGGAAATATGGCGATACAGATAGAAGTGTGAAGTTACAGTCATTATCATCGAAGGAAAGTGTGCATTTCCACCCAAGCCTATGATATACAAGAACCTGAACATCGTATTGGCCAAATATGAGATCCTGTGGGGGTGCCCAGTTGTAGAAAAAATTGAAATCTTCCGGGGAACTTTGTATAATATTCAAGGAATCATTTCCACTTGTTGTGTTTTCACATAAAAGGGTCTGTTTTCCTTCGGTGTCCTTTATTCCGATTGTTATTTTATAATCCAATATCCCGAAACCAACTTTATCAGAGAATGACCCACTTATATTTACAGTTCCGTTGTATCTCAATATCGAGGAGGGAACGGTTGTGATGCTATTCCCATCGATTTCCAACTGGGGTTTTGCGATTACTTTGATGTCATCAACTCGATAATATTCACTTTCCACACTTATCTTGTTTCTAAATCGAATGGCGCTAGTGTTTGTAAATGAAGAAGAAGGAAGGTGCACTCTTTCGAACCGATAATTATTCTTGCTGCAATTGGCCCCGTGCCAGTAATTTAAAGTGGTCCATTGACTGGTTGTGGACGAACGGAAATCGACCCAGAGAATGTCCTCGCTCCCACCGGGCCCGTCGATACCTCCACCGCTACTTGGTCCCCCATAGGCCTCGAATTCCACAACCGCCCTTGAATAAGCGGAAAGGTTTAAAACCTTTGAAATATAACCGTGAGTATTGTAGCTGTTCCCTTTGAAATGCAGGTGCCGTGTGCCGTTCTTCGGGTTGGTGGTGGCGATCTCGGTCCCACCGCTACCGTCTTCCTCGACCCATCCGTTGGTGGCGAAGGAATTGGATTCGAAAGTTTCGGATAGGAGTATCTGGGACAGTTCGGCTCTGGTTGTTTCTTGAACAGTATCGACATTAGAGTTGATCTTGGTAATTGTACTGTTATGCATAGTACCCTCATCATCGGTGGAGAAGGAAAAAAGATACGAACTGCTGGTTACCATAAGTACAAGGATATAGATATAAATAGGTTTTTTCAGAGAAAGGAACATGCGATCACCTAACAGAGCTATTGAACCTGTTATAGATTATTGAATAACTATCGTCTTTTTACTATAATAAAGCTAACGGAAATATTGACAACTATAATACATCTTATGGATAATTTTTATTCAAATTTCAACGTCTTAAACGAAACTAGTGTCGTGTCATCCCCATAATGTCGCAACGTGTGCTTGCTTCCACGTTGTAGGCAAACATGTTCGCCTGACATTTGAACGTTGACGCGACACTAGGTCACAATCCGATTCAATCCATTGACAATATCTTCCATCACCATCCCGGCGTTCTCCCAAAACCTTAAATGTGCCACGTCGTCGTATGGGGTCTCACCCTGGTTAATAATTATTAATTTCGCGCCGTTATCAAGAGCCAGTGAAGGCATGTTGGCCGCGGGAGTGACAACGAGAGACGAGCCAATGACCATGAATACATCACAGGTCTTCGATCTTTCCATTGATATCCTTATCTCTTTTTCGGGCATAGGGTCACCGAAATTCACCACACTGGACATCAGCCGCCCCTTGCATTTTGGGCATACTGGCTGTCCCTTCCCAAGTTTATGGGTTCGATATCCTTCACCGCAAATACTTTTATCCCAACCCGCTTCCGTAAAAGAGAGACGATTGTCGCATTCCAGGCATTTCATCAGTGCATGGTTGCCATGCAGCTCCCCGATCATTTCCTGCGGTATCCCCGAAGCGAGGTGCAGGTTGTCCACGTTCTGGGAAATGAGAAAGTCAAGTTTCCCCATTTTTACAAGTTCGACGATGGAATAATGGGTTCTGTTGGGACGGATCTCCGACATGCTCTTGGACCTTGGTGGCGGCAATCCCTTGTCCCTACGGGTCCAGACGCCGTCCGGACCACGGTAATCCGGCAGACCCGATTCGGTGCTTACTCCGGCGCCGGTGAATATCACGAGGCGGTCCGATCCGGTGATCCATTCTATTGCATTTTGTAATTTCTCTTTGTAATGCATAATTGGCCCTTACCGTAAAAATTGGATTTAAATAAACGAATGAACTTTGTCCGGCTAAGTATATGGTATATTAATAATTTAAATAAGATTGATATATTTCCATCAATATCGACAGAATCGAGTAAATGTAAAATGGTGAAGAACATGTCACGAATTGTAAAATGTGGATTGATACAGGCCAAGGCCGATATTTCTACCGACCTCCCTGTGGACGAGATAAAGAACTACATGATGGATAAGCACGTGAAATTGATCGGAGAAGCCGCATCCAAGGGGGTCAAGATACTCTGTCTCCAGGAACTGTTCAATGGTCCCTATTTCGCCGCCGAACAAAAACCGAAATGGTACGACATGGCGGAACCAATACCGGACGGCCCCACAACGGAAGCCATGATGGAGCTTGCTGAAAAGCACAAAATGGTCCTCATCGTTCCCATATACGAAAAGGAAATGTCCGGTGTGTACTACAATACTGCCGCGGTGATCGATGCCGACGGAACCTACCTTGGAAAATACAGAAAGACACACATACCCCATGTACTGCCCGGATTCTTCGAAAAATATTATTTCCGGCCCGGGAATTTTGGCTATCCTGTGTTCGAGACCGAGTATGCTGATGTAGGTGTTTACATCTGCTATGATCGCCATTTCCCTGAAGGGGCCAGGGCCCTCGCATTGAACGGAGCGGAGATCATTTTCAACCCCTCGGCAACCGTTGCCGGGCTTTCCGAGTACCTTTGGAAACTGGAGCAGCCGGCCCATGCTGTTGCAAATGGGTATTTCGTTGGTGCCATAAACAGGGTAGGACACGAAGCCCCCTGGAATATCGGCGAGTTCTACGGGACCAGTTATTTCTGCGATCCGCGGGGGCAAATAGTTGCTGAAGGAAGCAGAGACCTGGATGAGATCGTTACAGCCGATCTGGATTTCGACATGATCGACGAGGTACGAAACATATGGCAGTTCTTCAGGGACAGACGGCCGGAAATGTACGACGACCTGCTCGAACTCTGAACCTCCCCTATCACCTAGAGAAATTAATAATCATATAAGAGGTGAAATAATTATGAGTGAGTTTGAAGACCTTTTCAATTTAAGCAAGTTCACGGCCAAAGACATACTTGAAATAGAGAAGAAACACCTGGTTCCCGCGGTGGGCCATTACTATACCGAGCCAAAACTGTTCGTCAGGGGCGAGGGAGCAAACCTGTTCGACTCCGAGGGGAAATCATACATCGATCTTTTCGCTGGGGTCTGCACGGTTCACTCGGGGCATTGTCATCCCACAATGACTGGCGCCTTGAAAAAACAGCTCGACCTGTTAATGCACACCACAACGCTCTACCCTACCATACCCATGGCGCTCTATGCTAGGAAACTGGCTTCCCTAAGCCCTGCCGGTCTCGAAAAATGTTTTTTCGTCAATTCAGGTAGCGAAGCGAACGAAGCTGCTCTGCATCTTGCAAAAAAATATACCAACTGCAATTTCGTGGTCTCTCTGCTGGAGGCATTCCACGGCCGCACGCTCATGGCCATGAGCCTTACGAACCAGGGCACCTGGCGCCAGAACATGACCTACGCCACCGGTACAATAGGAACTCCTAACTGTTACTGTTACAGGTGTGACTTCGGAAAGGACCCCGACACATGTGATATGGAATGTGCCTGGTTCGCAGACAAGGTGATCAGATGCCAGACTCCCAAGAGGGTGGCAGCTCTGCTGGCCGAGCCTCTTCAGGGCGTGGGGGGGATTACCGAGCCGGTTCCGGATTTCTTCCCGATACTTGCGGAGATAGTCCATAAATACGACGGGCTCTTTATTAGCGACGAGGTACAGACCGGTTTCGGAAGAACGGGAAAGCATTTCTGGGGGATCGAGAACTGGGGAGTCAAACCCGATATGATGACTATGGCCAAGGGGATCGGCTCTGGTTTTGCAATGGGTGCTCTCGTTACCACTGAAGAGATATCGGATTGTTTGATGCCAAAAGACCTGTTCTCCACATTCGGCGGTAATCCGCTGGCCATGGTTGCAGGGCTTTCCAATCTGGAAATAATTGAAAAAGAAAAACTTCAAGAAGGAGCACTCGCCAAGGGTAATTATTACAAACTGCGCCTCAATGAAATGATGGAGGAACATAAATTGATAGGCGACATTCGGGGAAAAGGACTCATGATAGGTTTCGAACTGGTGAGCGACCGTGATAAAAAGACACCCGGGACGGTGGAGGCAAAAAAGTTCATGGAAATATGCAAGGACAATGGATTGCTTCTGGGACTCGGAGGACTTCTGGCAAATGTTATCCGAATACAACCACCTCTCGTGTTGACAATGGATCAGATAGATCAGTCCCTTGAGATCATGGATGATGCTTTCAGAGCTATGGAGGGTTAGATATGAACGGTTTGGAACGTGATAAGAAGGTATATGGTGTTCTTCAAGCGATCTCTGAAGCGTCTCGGTGCCTGAACTGCCACGAACCGCCTTGCAGCCGGGACTGCCCCGCGGACACGGATCCAGGTACATTCATTAGAAAACTGAAGCTCAAGAACATTAAGGGAGCAGTAAGGACCATAAAAAACAACAATATCCTCGGGGGGATATGCGGAGCACTCTGTCCTACGGAAAGACTATGTATGAAAGGGTGCAGCGCCAGCGGTATAGACCGCCCCATTGAAATCGGTAAGATACAGAGGTTCCTGGTGGAATACGGCTGGGAGACAGGATTCGATGCTATTCAGAAAAAGGGCTTTGGGAAGGGACGGATTGCTGTTATCGGCTCCGGCCCTGCAGGCCTCGCCTGTGCTGCCGAGCTGGCTAAGAACGGGTACGGCATCACGATATTCGAGGGCAGGGAGGAGGCAGGGGGTGTGCTCAGGTACGGCGTGCCGAAATTTCGCATGAACACGGAATTCGTGGAACGTGAACTTGAGGACGTATTCGCCCTGGGAGTGGAACTGAAAACCAGCGCCAGGATCGAGAGGGGTGGGGCCGACAGGCTACTCTCGGAAGGATTCGAAGCCGTCTTCATAGGCACGGGCACCTGGAGCCCGGCGCGATTAGACATCCCGGGAAGCGGTCTTGTGAACGTTACCGATTCGCAGAAGTTCCTCGAGGGTATGAGATCGGGAAAGGACATCGAACTGGCATCAAAGATACGTGGCAAGAACGTTGCGGTGGTGGGAGGCGGTTCCGTTGCCATGGATGTAGCCACGACCTGTGCCACCCTGGGGGCGAACAAGGTTTATGTCATATACCGCCGCAGCCTAAGGGAGATGCCCGCTGACGAGGAGGATCTCGATTTGGCCCTTGCACACAACATCACGTTGCGCACACAGAGTGTAGTTACGGATCTGCTGGGCGAAGACGGCGTGCTCACCGGTCTTAAGGGCATTGAGACTGACTGGAAGAGCCTGGGGGATCACTCCGCAGCGAAGCTCGTAACCGTTCCAGGGACTGAATATAGTCTGAAGGTCGATTTTTTCGTCCGCGCCATAGGCATGAGGTCAGAGGAGGCAAACAAGGGGCTTTCCGGGTTGGTGGAAGATCTGCCAAACGGCCTCGTAAAGACCGGCGATGACGGCGTTTCAACGACCAATAAAAGGATATTCGTCGGAGGAGACGCTGCAAGGGGACCGGCTCTTATAGTCCAGGCGGTGCAGGACGGCAAGAAGGCCGCCGAATGCATAATGAAGATACTTGAGGAAAATAAATCTGGAGGAGGTGCGTGTGAATGACGGGAAAGGATCTGAGTATCGAGATGTGTGGGGTGAGGTTTCCCAATCCCTTCCTTCTATCATCTTCACCGGTATCGAACACAGCGGAGATGGTGGCTAGAGCCTTCGATCGGGGCTTTGGGGGAGCCGTCTTCAAGACCGTACATGCGGGTAGAACAAAGATAATACACCCATCGCCGCGGATGGCAGGATACGATTACGAATCCCAGAAGCTCGTTGGTCTCCAGAACGTGGAACAGATTTCGGACCGCAGTTTTGAAGACAACCTGGCCGATATCAGATACTTAAAGAAACATTATCCAAATCATCCGGTCATCGTGAGTATAATGGGTTTCTCCGAGGAGGAATGGGGTCTACTGGCAAGAGGGGTGGAAGAGACTGGCGCTGACATGCTGGAGCTTAACTTCTCCTGTCCTCACATGACGGTTGAAGGTTCGGGAATGAAGGTAGGTCAGGCCTTCGAGCTTCTCGAGAGCTTCACCCGAATAGTACGGGAGAACACGTCACTGCCCATCATCGCAAAGATGACACCAAACATCACCGATATCACCGAGCCTGCGCTTTACGCAAAGAGAGGTGGAGCCGATGGAATCTCTGCGATCAACACGGTGAGCGCTCTGGTGGGTATCGATCCCGATACCTATATTCCTCATCCCAATGTGGCCGGAAAGAGCGCCATGAGCGGGTACTCCGGGCCGGCGGTGAAGCCTATCGGCCTTCGCTGTATAGCCCAGCTCGCACAGTGCAAGGAGCTCGATCTACCCCTTTCAGGTCTCGGTGGCGTAGAAACGTGGATCGACGCCCTCGAATACATTCTCTGCGGTTCATCCACCGTACAGATGACCACCGGCGTCATACATTACGGCTATGGTATAGTTGAGGACATGATAGAGGGTCTGTCAGATTTCATGGATTCGAAAGGTATCAGCAAGGTTTCCGATCTCGTCGGAAAGGCCGTTCCCAACATACACCCAACTGATGCCTTCGACCTGGATTACCAGGGGGTTGCCCGTTACGACCTCGATCGGTGCGTCGGGTGCGGCCAATGCTACATCGTCTGCCGAGACGCTGGCGGCCAATGCCTGGGTTGGAACAGGGAGGAACGAAGGCCCATTCCTGATGACGGGAAATGCGTAAGCTGCATGATATGCTCCTTTGTCTGTCCCGTTTCGGACCCCCCCATGATAAGCTATGAGCACGTCCCGGGCAAGAAGGAGATAGTTCCCCCAGTCTCAAGTTAAGTACGTTCAAATAACGGTTCTGAGGTTAGACCGGCTTTCAGGGTCCAATGACCGGGGCAGAAAAGAGGCTAGGGTACGCTCCCAGGGAGACGATAAAAAGAAAAGTAAATATTCACAAAATGATCAATCTAGATTAAGGAGGGTAATTAATGGCAGATCAACAGGAAGCTGCAGAATATATCAGGAGACTGATCGAGAGGGCAAGGACTGCCCAGAAAAAAATCGAATTCGCTACACAGGAACAGGTGGATGAGCTGGCAACAAGGGTTGCCTGGTCTGGAGTTGAACCCAAATTCGCCACCAAGTTGTCGGAGTTCTGCGTTGAGGATAGCCGGATGGGTTACGCACCGCACAAATACGGAAAATTGATGACTAAAATAAAGGGAACCCTCAGGGATATGAAAGGCAAGAAATCCGTGGGGATCGTGGAACATGACAGGGAAAAAGGCATCATTAAGATCGCGAAACCAATTGGTGTGATAGGTGCGTTGATCCCGGTGACAAATGCTGAAGCAACTCCCTTCGTAAAGGCCATTACAGCCATCAAGACCAGAAATGCCATAATCATGGCGCCGCATCCCAGGACTATTGCCTGCAACATAATGGCAACGAACCGGATCAGGGCCACATTGAAGAAGAACGGTTGGCCGGAAGATCTGGTTTTAAATGTTGATGAACTCACAGTCCAAGCCAGCAAGGAATTGATGAGACAGTGCGATATGATACTGGCCACCGGTGGCAGCGGAATGGTGAGGGCCGCGTACAGCAGCGGGACCCCCAGTCAGGGTGTTGGTGCCGGTAATTCAGTGTGTATCGTGGACGAAACGGCAGACCTCAAGGACACAGCCGATAAAATAATGCGATCAAAGACATTCGATTATGCCACAAGCTGCTCGACAGAAAACTCGATTCTCATTCATGAAGGTGTTTACGACGAAATGATCAAGGAGCTGGAGGCCGTGGGGGGATATCTGGCATCCCCGGAAGAAAAAAAGAAACTGCAGAAAACCATGTGGACCGACGGAGGAATATTGAACCGCGATATCGTAGCGCAGCCCCCGGAAAAGATTGCCGGACTGGCAGGGATCGACCTTCCTGAGGGAAAGACCTTCATCATGGTAGAAGAAACGGGAGTCGGTGTGGGTTATCCCTTTTCAGGGGAAAAGTTATCCGTAACAACCACCATTTACAAATGGAGGGAATTTCCTGACGCCGTCGATCTCGTAAACAGGATAACCACCTTTTCCGGACCCGGCCATTCCTGCAGCATACATACGAAAATGGAATCCCGAATCCAGGAGCTCGGGCTCAGAGTAAAGGTATCACGTATAATGATACGACAGCCCCAGTGCCTGGCAAATAGTGGAGCCTGGACAAACGGCATGCCCATGTCAATGACTCTGGGCTGTGGGTCGTGGGGGGGCAACAGCACCACCTCGAACGTTACCTGGGAACATCTATTGAATTACACCTGGATATCGTATCCCATACCCAGCACGCAACCCACAGACGAGGATTTGTTCGGCGCCATCATGTACGAGGACTGAGATGGAATAGATTCATTTTCTTCGGGGTACATCTCGGATCAGGCGGAAACCCACGTCATCGGTCTTGTCCTCGGGGACATTCCCATGGTGCTCGCCGGTACGACAGTTTTCAGCAAGGTCATCCCAACTCCCGCCGGTTATCACCCTGGCCTCTCCTTCTGCATCGTATTCATCCTCACACCATTCCCACACGTTACCGTGCATGTCATAGAGACCCCATGCATTCGGCTTCTTATCGCAAACCCGATGAGCGTATTTTTCACCGACTGCCCATGTATTGTCCCGGTACCAAGCGTAATCTCCCAAATGCTTTTCATCATCACCGAAATGATAGAAAGTTGTATTTTTTGCACTACAGGCATACTCCCATTCCTCTTCCGTGGGAAGGCGGTAACTGTCCACACCTTCCATCTCGTTCAATCTTTTTATAAACTCCTTGCACTGGTACCACGAGATATATGTTACCGGGAAATCATCGCCTTCGGTCCCATACCGTCTCCCTTCCCACGGAGCGGTCCCCATGACGATGCTCCATTCGCGCTGGGTAACGGTGTGCCGGGCCATATAGAAATTCTTACGTGGGATCTTGACATAGGGAGTGCCCATGAAATTCTTGCGCTTCACCATATTGTTCTTTCGTATCTCTTTGTGGTGGACAAAAAGTTTTTTCACGTAAACCACTGTCTTTAAGCGGATCTCCTTTTCAGAGGCTTCCCATATGTCCCGGTATTCTTTCCTTCTCTTGGCGCCCTCGGCCTTCTCATATAGCTTTATGGCCTTTTCCATTTCGGAAAAGGCAATGGTAAATGCCTCTTTTGCCTCCCTGAGTCTGTCTTTTCCCAGCAGTGATGAAGCGGTTGTGATCAAGTGTGGTGTTTGAGCGAGTTCAATACCATAAATACGGGTTCTCTGGTATAATTGGGAAATCTCCTCACCCAGTTTTCGGACCTTGTTCTTCTCCTTGAGCATTTCACGATGTTCCATGATCCTTTCATTGATCTCTCGTAACAACTCCCGGTTCAGTGCCTCTTCCCTTTGCAGATCCCCTTCCTCCAGCGCCTCCCTGGCTCCCAGGTTCTTTTCGAAAAAGTGCTCGCAATCGATCTTCAGTGAAAAAGCGGTTCCGAATAGTATCTTCACGTTCCGCCGCAGTATTTCTCTCAGTCGTGACCTTTCCCTCATCTTTTCTCGATAAAGGGATTCTAGGGACTCCAGCAATTTAGTGCCTGAAGATACAGCGTCCTCGTACCATCCCATCTTCACAGCACGTTTTACCTTGGAATGATCTTCCCGGAAGACCGAAACGTCAACTCCCATTTCCTTTAGGTCCAGGACCCTTTGAACCAGCTTTTCAGCCTGGTTCCGGGCCTGCTCCTTGGGAGACAGTTTTTTCGATCGCGCAGGAGTGACTCGCATCCCGCCCTGGCGGCTCACCATTCCCCCGGTTATCATGTGCCTCAACTGGAAGAGCATCACATCGGCACTTCTCCATCTCGAACTTTTTTTTTTACCAAGAGCCCCAAGTACGATATTGTCAAGAGCCGGAGGAATTTCATTATTGGAATTGCTCGGAGGCTCGGGATCCAGGATCAGTACCTTGCCCATGATGCTTGCATTGTCCAGGTCTGAGAAGGGATTTGCTCCGGTCAACATCTCGTAGAACATGATCCCCGCCTGAAAGATGTCGGTCTGCCAATCAACCATCCCGAACTGGTTCTTATCGAACTGCTCCGGGGCACTGTAGGCCATTGTTCCAAGGTGCCCTACCGTTTTCGAGCTCGTTGCCGATGACATGAACTTCCCGATACCCCAATCGGTTATCTTGGCCAGTCCGTTTTCAGTGAAAAGGATGTTCTCAGGTTTCAGGTCTCGATGAACGATTGCCATTCTATGAGCATATGACAGGCCTTCCAGTACCTGCTGCATGATGTGAATGGCTTCGTCTACAGTAAGCTTATGGTTCTTCATCAGCGATCGGAGTGAACCGCCCTTTAGCAGTTCCATGGAAATATGGGGTACCGGTTGATCGTGGGCCGAATAAAAATTAACGATATTCAAATGGTCGAGGTTATTCCACATCTCCGCCTCTTTCTCGAACCTCTTGTAAATGGATGTGTCTATTGTATTGTCGAATTTCTGATGTGGGATCTTTATTGCTATCTCGCCTCCATCACCGTCCTCGGCCGCATACACGTCGGCCGAACCCCCGCTGCCAAGTATATAGGTGATCTTGAAACCGGGAAGTATTTTCCGAACGTAGTCCGGCGCGGTTTTTTGGGGTGGCGGTGTCAGGAAGCCGACAAATGAATCGGATGGGGTCGTTGTTGGGGCAATAGTTATCAGGTATGTAAAGATTTTATACATATAATAATGTTACTCATAGGTGTCAAAAATGAGCTGGAAAAAAGCAGAAAAAAATCCAAGAAAAAAAGAAGTATAGTAAATCAGAATAAAACAAGGATCAATGAACCGAGGCACCTCATTCAATACATTCAAAAAGTGATCTACAAAAGATATTCGTTATCTTTTTTGGCTTAATCATCATAGTAATCGTCATCATCATCATCATCATCCCAGTCCCATCCGTCTCCCGTCGGACCACCCCCGCGATCATCATAATCGTCAACAATTTCTACTGTATTATTCCATTCCCTTTTCTTTTTGGGACTATTGTCCAGCTTTGAGTAGATCCTCTGAATCCGCTTTTCATCCTTCTTCTTGGATCTCTCCTTTTTTTTCTTTCGGCGTTTTTTTATCATCTTTATAACTATCTCGAGGTTGATTGAGATACCGAAAAGAATGATCAACGTAAAGGCGGACCATAAAATTGAATTGCGCGGGATCGGGTCTGGATTATCCTTGTATATCAGACTGATGAGACCCAGCCATGGGATCTCGCCCCCACCCTTTCCCATCACCCACTCGTCAACCACCGGCATACATATATCGGGCTGGTCGATCCGGGGATTATTATCACCTTTCGTTATATAACCGCTCTTGGGTTTTTGTCCCTGCTCATGATATTTATCCAATATCTGGCCAAGGTCTATTTCCAGATCAGTGGTCTCGGAGCTGTTGGTGGCAAAGGCCGGGTAATCAGCTATGACCACCTTTCCGGATTGTGCCTGAAGCCCCATGGAGGGTATATCGTAAGTGGCACCCCGACGTGTGTTCGCGTCGTAGTCAGCAAGATTCACTTCCAGCCAAACCACCGCCCTGTGGATCATCGGTGTGCTGTCCTCGCCGTTCTTCTCGAAAATAAGAACGTCACCCCAGGTGCCGTAATGTTTTTCTTCATGGTCCACCCAGCTGGTGGTCTCGGATTGTATCACGCTTTTATCGACGTTTCTGTACAGGATCAGGTCTCCTGTGTCAACTGCACCGTACTGGCTGTCGGTTTCATGATGCATCATGCTGCCGGATTGTACTACCACGAACGGTGGCCAGCTTCCCGTATATCCCCACAACAATACCAACACCACGGTTATCATAAAAACTATTATTGCCAGGTGTTTAATAAAACTGCCTATCAAGAAAAGAATCTTGCGTCCGACACCTCGTTTCTGTTTTTTCCCCTTGGGTTTAAATTCCTCGTCATCGGAATTTTCTTTTTCCCAGGTTTCCCGGTCCATTCGTCTCTTGGCCATTTGCTCCCCTTTAACGATAACGCTCGGGTCAATAACCCCTTTAAAATACTTTAATGTTGCCTGTTTAAGAGTGGAGAAAAAACAATGAAGAATCTACTCATTAACAGTTCCAGACCCCAGGCACCGGGGAAAAAAAGAATAATAGACATCTTTTAGGAAAACGAATCACGTGGTCGTGAGGAGTGAACCCTCGGTCAGGTCCAGCGTTATCTTCTTCGGCCCCTGACCTTCCAGCTCTATCTCCAGTACGATCCGTTTGTTCTTGTAATTGACCTCCAAGTTCTTAAGACATGAGCTGTAAACGGAATATTTCTTTCCGTTTCCCTTGAGAGCTTTACCATCCTCTCGCAACAGCCCGATAGCTTCGAGCTGAGCCACCTTCTTGTAGCAGGTGGCAAAGGGGATGAAATAGGTAAAGGCCATCTCTTTCACGCTCATGCCCTTTTTGGCTGTTCCCGATATGATCTTCAAACAGTAATCATCGGTCAGCAATTGGGCCATGACAAGTTCCTTGATGTCTATTACTTCTCTGACATCGATTGTAGTCTCGGTTTGACTCATTTGGATTCACCATTTCCTCAACAGTAAATCCCCCTCTGATAATAAACATGGATTTAATCATATATAAGGAGTGATACACAATAACAATCCATAGTTCCATGGCGTGAATCCAACGAATGAGAATCTTGTCGTAAAATAAGAATTATATTTGTGAAAAAATTTAATGTACAAAATTGCCTTGTAGGATGTTGACTATCCGTTACTTTAGGAGAGATGGATAATGGAACTTTTGATAGATAGATCCTTAGAGGATATCAAAAAAGAAATCACCCGTTGTGATGAAAAAATAGGTCAATCGACCTCAAGATCCGATATTGATTACTGGAATGCCGAGAAAAAGTTCTACTCGCTGATCATCCGGGCAAAGCTGCAGGGTATCCACCGGTCTGAGACCTTGCTAGTGGAAGCGGATCAATTGTTCCAAAAGAGAATGATGCTGAAGATATCCGCCGAGGACAGCACTGTAATGTGCAAAGCTGCTATTTTGATGTTGAATGGTCTATTAGATTAAAACTGCCATCTCTTGTAAAGACGTACCATGCTGGCACTCTAACATGCCAAGACGGACCAGTAGTCTCCGTCTTGTCAAGTAAAGACACACCTGTTGGCGTGTCAAACTTTCAAGCCGAGCCAGTAGGCGACATAGAAACTTTACTAGTTTCTATTAGCCCTAATAGAATCTCTGATTCTATGTCGGGACTCGACTTTTCAAGTAAAGATAAGACATCCTGGCTCATCTTGACAAGTTTGGTGAATATCTTATCGACCTTCTTTACCTCAAGTATTTTATTGACCGTTTTAGTCATTTCTTATCGCCTCCACCGCTCTTTTTCTGATGTCTTCCAGGTAGGATAAAAAGCATTGAATATTTACCAGTTTCCTATCCAATTCAGCATCTCATCCCTTATGGTTTTTTTGGACGATGCAATCAGATTGTTAATAAAAAAATCGGAAAGGGGGAATTTCCGCTTTCCGATCTAAGGTGATTAATTTCGTCTTCCTTTACGTCCTCCTTTATGTCCTTCTCTACCTTCTTCGCCACGATGGTTCTTTCTCATCTCTTTTCGGTCTTTCATCTCCGGGGTGTTTCCCACGTATTCGTCATCCTCATCATCGGGAACACCGTCGTTGTCATCGTCGTCGTCCCTGCCATCGGGGATACCGTCATTGTCGTGGTCGTGCGGGTACTCGTCCGCGGTGTCGTTTATACCGTCACCGTCGTCGTCCGGGTCCTCACAGTTGGCGATGCTGTCATTATCCAGATCGCCGTTCATGAAGTCCTCTCGGCGCTCCCTCATCCTCTCATGCGGTCTTCGCGGTCCGGGACCTTCACCTTCGGGGCAGTTGCCGACGTAGGAATCATCCTCGGAATCGGGTATGCCGTCATTGTCATCGTCATCATCTTTCGGGTCAGGTATACCGTCGTTGTCATGATCGTGGGGGAATTCATCATCGGTGTCATTTATCCCGTCACCATCATCATCAGGGTCTTCGCTGTTCGGAATGCTGTCATTGTCTAGATCTCCAGTCTCACGAGGTCCCTGCATACCATGCATCATTCCGAATTCTCCGCGTTCGCCCCCCCTTTTACCCTCCATTTCTCCACGTTTCCCAGGCAACAGATCTTCGATTTCCTCGTCGAAACCTGCGGCGGCAATTCCCACGGTCAGCAAAAGGGTCAATACACCCAGCCCGATTAATATCGTTTTTCGATTCATTTTCTATACCTCCTGTCTTACAAGTAGACAGTATAGTTATGGTCAGGAGATTATATACCAATTTACCGAAATCGATACCCATTCATACCCAAATCATACCCAAATTCCTCCGTGATTATCATTCCAATTTGGCACCGCACGAGTCGCAAAAGAACTTTTTCCCTTCAATAACCGCATTGCACACGGGACACCAATTCATCATATCGCTTTGACCCTCTCTTTGAATTCCGCTGACAGGAGTTCCTATGAGCTTGGGATTTCCGTGGGGATCGGTTTCCACATTGATGTCCCACAGGTCCCCGAAGGCGTCTATAACGGGAATGAGCTCTGGAGGCAGGGTAAGGGTCCCGTCAGGCGAGATGAATACCTGCCGGGAACTTGATAGCTCAGCAAGGTCCAGGTCCGCCCCATGCTGCCCGATGAATCTCCCGTCTCGAAGTTCCACCGAACGATCCGTAAAGGAAGAAACGTGTTTCGAGTGAGTAACCACCAAACATGCCATGTTCAGTTCCTCCCGCAGGTCCTGTATCAACTTCATTACATTCTCGGCATTGGCATAGTCAAGGTTTCCTGTGGGTTCATCTGCGAGAATGATCTCCGGGTTGTTGGCCAGGGCTCTGGCGATGGCCACTCTCTGCCTCTCCCCTCCGCTGAGGTAACCGGGCAAGGCATTCATCCTCTCTTTTATACCAAGTAATTCCATAAGTTCCACGGCCCTGGCTCTCGATTCCCTTATGGATTTCCCGGCGAACCTCAGGGTCTGGATCACGTTCTGGAGGGCTGTTTTCGTCGATATGAGATTACCCTCCTGGAACACGTAACCTACCAAGGCCCGCCGGAAAGGTACGAGCTGAACCTCGCTGAGTTTCGTTATGTCTTTACCGTGATAATATACGTGCCCGGCGGAAGGAGCCTGGAGCCCTCCTAGAATTCTTAAAAGGGTTGATTTTCCTGATCCGGAAGGTCCTACAACTGAAACCAGTTCACCAGGCTTGATCTTGAAGTTCAGACCCCTTAACGCCACCACGTTCGGGCTGCCCTCCTTTCCCTTGTAGAGACTGTAAACGTTCTTGGCCCTTACCAGGAATTCAGCGACATTATCCTCCTTAACATTTTCACCACCAAGTCCTTCATTCCCTCCAACCTTCTTTATCTTGTCCTTCCCGCCCTTCATCATATCACCCTCGTGGCAACAGCAAGGTCCTGCCGGGCGGCGCTTCTGGCGCTCAGAGCAACGGCAGTCAGCATACCGGCAAGGGTCACCAGACCGATTATCAACACGGTCCCCCAGGGTATAAACACCAAGCGATCAAGTTCCCCGCGGCCAAGTATCTCACCGATGAATTCGAAGAAACCGTTCATCTGATAACTGACTCCGATCCCCAGGAGAATACCCAACATCACCGATATCAGCATCAACAGCGCATTCTCTCCGATGGCCGTTTTGTAAACCTGTCCCCTGGAAGCCCCCAGGGTCTGGAGTACGGCAAATTCCCGTTTTCGGCGCTTCATTATGATGGAGGAAAAAGCAAATGCGCTTGTGATAGAAGCGGCAAGTGCCGTAATGAACATCATGGTGAGTAAGCCTGGAATGCCAAAGTTCATCTGGTTTCCAATATTATTCTTTTCGTCCTCCAGGTCACGGACCTTGAGAATACCCTCTAATTGATCGAAACCCTTCTCAACTTCCTTCCGATCGGCATCGCGACCAAGGTCTATAAGGTAGTTCGTTGCTTCCAATTCGTCACTAAGAACAGGAGTATAGTTACCCATCAATCCCTTTAGTCTGTTGAAAGTTTCATATGTACAAATAACGGAATTGGAACCGATGTGACCCGGAGCATGGTCGAACAGGGCTACTACCTCGACCTCCATTGGCACAGTGATGACCAACTCTTCCTCATCGTCCTCGATAACTGCCTTTAATTTAATAATGTCCCCCACCTTCGCATCCACATGGAGTGCTAGTTCGGTACCCAGAAACACTTTGGGCGTGGCAACATTCATATCTAGTGTCGAAAGTGCTTCTTCGTAGGTAATATCCTCAAAACTATTTTCGTGCCAAACGGCAAAAGAAGCTATCGCAGGGTCCATACCGTAAACAGTAGTCGCCGTGCTCAATATCTTAGCCGTGAGGCTGGGCAATGCCATTACCTGATTGACGCCTTTGATATCATTTATCAAAACGGTATGGTTCTCCTCGATTGAAAACTCAAGCTGGTAGTCGCTGCCGATCTCATACTCCAGCGTGCGGATGCTGTACTGCTCGTCTGTAAACCCTTGAGCAACCGCCAGGGTTGCAACGGAGAGGGTCAATACGATTATCACAACCAACCGGGCCACGTCACCGCGTCTTTTAAGGCCGCTCTTTACAATATTGCCCACGTCCTTAAGATAGCTCAATCTAAGGAAAATACCTTCCAGTTTGATCGACATCCACTTTGCGATCCTGGGACCGCTGAGCATTCCACCCAGCCAGAAGAATATGGTCCCGAGAAAGCCTATCACGAAGACATCGAATGCGGTTCCAAGGCTCAACTCCACGCCGAATACGGTAGTGATACCGAAGACCAGTTCCAGAATAGTGATCAGCGCACAGAGACCCCCGAATATCAGCATTATAATATCCACGTTGTTCCTTCTTAGGAACCCTGCTTTCTTCCATTCCATTCTCTGTACTGCCTGGGTTACCTCCAACTCGATGAAGGTCTTTCCCTTTTTCCGGATCGCCAATAAAACTACCGAGCCAATGATTAGAAAACCGAAAAGAAAGGCCCAAAAATCGAACTGAAGGAAATTCGCGAGGTAGGCAGTGTCAAGATTGAAATTCATGAAACCAACTGATGAACTGATCACCCATGCACCCATCATTGCAAGTATGTAACCCAGAGTCACCCCCACCAGGAATAGCACCAGGGATTCATTTCTCAATATCCTGAATATCTGCTTGCTGTCAGCCCCCTGTACTTTCAATATGGCGATCTCCCGCCGTCTCTCCTCTAAAGAAAGGTCCAGACCGAATATCAGCAGATATATTGATAGAACCACTGTGGGGAGGACCAGCAGAAAATCGAATACTATCAAAAAATAATTCAGGATAGTGAATGGTGTCAAGAGATTGCCAACGTTATTCGATCCGGTTACAAGCTCTCCCGATTCATCGGTAATATCGTTTATCAGACGATTTATCTCCAGATTTAGCGTTTCCGTATCCTCGAGAGTGAACTCGTCCTGATCGATCTTGACCGCCATGTAGAAATATCCTTTCTTTTCAAATAGCGGAACAAGCTCACTGTCGTATTTATAGAGCACTTCCGTGTTAAAATATATGGTTTCCACCCTGAGGAAGTTCGAGAGAAATCCCCCAAGACCTTCCTGCTCAGTATCATAGATCCCGCTCACGTGTATATCCATGAGGTTGAACTCGGTGGTGGTCACTTCATTCCTTCTCAATTCCACCATTGTGATGTTCATCTGGGAGACAACGTCTCCCACTTCGAGATTCAAACGATTAGCGGTGCTCCGGGGGATCACAGTCCGGTTCAACCCGGCACCAAGCTCGAAGGTCCCTTCGATATTCGATCCGATCATCTTGTCGTATATGGAGGTGGAAGTAAAATTATCCCTAACGAATAATGGGGTTATCTCCGCTCCTCTACCGAAATCATCAACATCCAGTAATTTAACGTCACCCGATATGGAAATACTCAGGGATGAGCGGCCCATGTGTTCTCCGTCCCCGAAGGTCGAGCTAAACGGAATACCCCCAAATACTGTCATGGATTCAACCCGTTTCTCATCTTCAAGGCTATCGACAACGTTCCAGAGCCGGTTTTCGGGACCGGGATCCGACAGCGTGAAGGAAGCCTCGTAAGATGTGGATTGTATTATTGAGCGGTAATTATCTTCCTGGAGAATTCCCGTATAGATCAGAATGCTTGAAATGATCAAGGTTCCAAGTATTATCCCGCTGATCATGGCCATGGAACGACGCCTGTTCCTCATGATTCCACTGAAGGATTCGGTAACGGAGGTGAACACATTTGCAATCGAGAATTTCATACTCTCACCTCCCTGGCAAGTGACTCCTCCAGCCGACCGTTTCTTATTATATAGACCCTGTCAGAAGCCCGGGCAAGTTCAATGTCGTGGGTTACCATTAAAATCCCTTTTTTCTCTCTGGCAAGCTTTTTAAATAACTCAATTATCTCATTCCCCGAGACCGAATCAAGGTTTCCCGTGGGTTCGTCGGCCAGGATAAGCGGAGGATCGTTAACCAGTGCCCGGGCAGCGGCCACTCTCTGCTGCTGACCTCCAGAAAGCGTATCCGGAAAATGACCCATCCGGTCTCCAAGGCCTACAAGTTCAAGAAGCTGCTTCGCCCGAAGATCCACGCTGGGATCCACCTTTCCCGCCAAGTTCATTGGTATGATAATATTTTCAAGGGCAGTGAGGTTCTCGATGAGATTGAAATCCTGAAATATCCACCCCACATCGTTTCGGCGGATAGAGGTCAATTCTCCGTAATCCATATCACTCAAGGACTTTCCATTTACCTTCACCTCCCCTCCGCTTGAAGGGATCATGGCTCCGATCACATTTAGAAGAGTGGATTTCCCGGATCCGGATGGGCCCATGAGTGTCACGAACTCCCCGGGCATTAACTTCAGGTAGATCTCCTTCAATACAGGATAATCGCCACCGCCAGGCAGCTTGAAAGATTTCTTCAGGCCCACGCATTCAACAAGGGGTCGCTTGAGAGAAGGCTCTCGAAGTGTGGGTTTCCCGTACCGGGACTCATCACTCGGACCTGACAGCTCCAAATCTCTTTCACCCTCCAGCCCATCATTTATCGTTGTTGTTCTCCGTTTTCTAACCACTATTATGACAATTATTACCGGGATCAAGATGATCACAAATCCAAAGATAAGCGGAGATCGATACATTGACCGGTCGGAATCATCGGAATCATCATTAGGTTTCGACTCGTTCACATAATCCGACCTGTTCGGGATCTCCCCTGGATCAGCCACCCGTTCCGTGATGTTCAGATATATTCTAGTTGAATTCAACGCTCCCTCGGGATCACTTACATTCAACCGTACTTCATACATACCAGTATTTTCGAAACTGTGCTTAACTTCAATCCCATTTCCCTTGGTATCGTCTCCGAAATCCCATGTGAAATTTATTTGCCGGGAGATGTTTTCTCTCACTATATCGGGGTCAAGGCTGTCGATACCTGAAAAGTTTATCTTATCACCCGCGTAGAATTGCGAACCTGACACCGGAGAATTTATTAAAGCGAGGGGGAACCGGTTCAAGTTTAATACTTTGAGATTCCATTGGAGCTTTGTTCTCATTGAAATATTATTAGGTTCTTCGAAATCGATAGCTACTGCATTGAGCGTATGATTCCCAGAGGAATTGAAATCGGGAAGATACTGAAATGAATTATTGTTTACAGTTATGATTTCCCCGTCCAGGCGCCACTCAACCGAAGGGATTGTGCCATCGGGGTCAAACGCCGTTGCATTGAACTGCATCATTTCGTTTTCGTACATCGAGAGGTTACCCGGTACCGGAGTGACATTTACAAATCCCGAAATTGGTTTTTCACTTACACGGTATTGGAGAGTTGCAATGTTGTTGTATTCCTGTTTCTCCGAATAAATATCGTTTGGATCGAGGATCACGCTAAATGTATGGTTGCCTGCCTGTTGAATGGTCCAATTCCAGAATATCGTCTTTAGGCTCTGCGGAGCTATAGAAACTATTCGGTCAGGTAAAACGATATTACCATTGTCCTGAATTCTGATTTCAAGGTTGTCGAGCGGTACAATGGAAGGGTTTATAACTTCCGCTGAAACATTCACCTCCGCCCCAACATACACCCCACTGAAAGGCCTGGCCGACATATTTGCGGAGAATACGCTGACCTCGGGATCGGCAAGTGTGATCGTGGACACCCCTAAAACATCAAACTCGCCGCGGTAGACTACTACTCCATGCGAACCTATGTCTATTTCGGTGGGCGTATAATCGGGAGTTCGGTCAATCAGGACATAACGAGAAAAGGCTCCTTGCTCCAAGACAGCGGAAACCGACATTCCGGTGCCGGGAATTTCAATTTGAACATTTCCACTAAGGTTGCCTGTGAGAGTGCCTGATATCATAACCGTAGAATCAGGAGTAACCACCGGCGGAATCTCTAACTGCAGCGAGTAAACAAAGTTCTCTAGGGTGAATGACACCAGCTCGGTTTTTCCCTCTTTAATTTCTACCGAAAGACCTGGGATATCAAGGTAATATCCCGAGCTGAAGATCGTCATTGCAGAGTTGCGAGCAACCGGTGAAAAATATTTTAGTTCGGCCTCATTATCGATGGCCACCACAAACGTGTCGAGTTTCCCGCCCTTGATTTCTATGGATATAGTTTCATTGCAGGAATTGTTATGAACGATTTTTTCGGCTAACTGTGAATCGATGGGATTTCCCCCAACGTCACCGGAATACGCGACAAATCTTGAAAACGTCTGGTTCCATTCCTCCCCGGATGAAATGGGAAAATCATATTCCTCCACAGGAGCGTTCCAAGTTTCATTGGAAGTGATATTCACTTCGGAGATATCATATCCGATAGGAGAGTCTAGAGACAAGGTACCATTCCTGAAGGTATCTTTTCTCACAAGCGAAAGATCGGCCACACTTCTATATTCCGAGCCCGTTACCGCTAAATCCATCACCGCATGAACATTCCCGTCCATACCGGAAACATCCATGATGCTTTCACCGGAGAAATCGATCCGGTAACACAGATTTTCGGTACCATTCGCGTTGGTCCTTTCAATATTTCCCACAGAATAATTTATATTTTCGCTGACGTTGCCATCCAGTTGAATGGCCTGGTCCAGAACACTCAGGGTGGTGGTGACATTAAGCAGAGTATCATAATCCCAGGCGTCACCGATAACTAGAGTCGGAATATCAGTAGTAGACGGGATAGTCTCGGCCCTTACAATAAATGAATGATTATCAATTTTTTGGGATTCAATTTTGAGATGGGACTCTACAATCACATAAGTAATTGGCAGTATCAGAAGCGATATAATTATGATAAATCCCCATTTTTTTTTGTCAAATATTTCCATTTGTTTTCCTTCCTCAATCAACATTTCATATCTAACACGAGAATCCCATTTTTTTTAGCATTACATACCATTTCTCTCAAACAGAATTCATCTACATCATGAATTGCGGATTATATACCATTTTACCAGAATCAGCCTCAAATTACATACATATATGTTAAAAATTCCCTTCACTTTTTCATTATGAAACGCTATAACCCACGCGTCAGGTTCTTGATCATTGACTTAATATAAATAGAAGGGATTGTCCGGGTCGGAATCATTTTGTTCTGGGTGGAAGCTATTCCATTCATAATCGCTTGAACAGTGATCATAGGCATTCTGAAAGGCATCTTCAACCGACCATGAATCATTATCGTCCAATCCGTCCACAAGGAACCAATATGTAAATGCACCGTATTTATGATCCGAATCATCCAGGCTGGACTCATCGTAGCCGCATGCTTCCACAACGTACCGGCCCTGGCCTCCCAGATTGTCATCGAAATCCCCGCTGGCGCAGCAATCGAAGAAAAAGAAAATATGATCACTCTCGAACGAGGAAAAAGCGTTTGCTAGTTCGTAATCCCACAGCCCTTCCTCGGTATAATCGAGAAGATATGACCCAGAGTCGTAATCACCATGGCCGGAGTAGGTGAAGACACAATAACTCCCTGCTTCTTCGGCGCTTGCCATCCAAGCGATCTCAATCAATATATTTTCTTTCGTTGCCTCGCTATTCAGAAGTTTATGAACAATATAACCCTTGTCAACAAGATAGGATTCCCAATGATCCGCGTCCTCATCGCAGTAATCAAGGTCGTTCAGCTGGCCGGGATAGTCTGCGATGCCCACCACCACGGCATATTTCCCCCCAAGGACAGTTATCAAACAGCTATCGGTATCCTGTAGTCCCCCTTCATCGGTAACTGTAAGCGTTACCGTAAAGGTTCCAGAATCAATATACAGATGAGATGAGAGCTTGCCGTCGGCGAATACACCATCCCCGAAATTCCATTGGTACATGAGAGAATGACCATCGGGGTCGGTAGAGCCTGAACCATCCAGCATGATTGTCTCACCCTTATTCGATTTGCCGTCACCCCCGGCGTGGGCTATGGGGGGTCGATTCTCATCGATGGTCATTGTAACGGAGACCACGTCAGTATCATCATCGTCATCTGTTACCCGTAATCTGGCCACAAAGGTCCCCACTTTACCATAGATATATGTAGTCAAAGGGCTCGACAGCGAGCTGAAATCGTAGTTTCCATCACCGGTAAAATCCCATTCATACTTTAAAATATCTCCATCCGCATCAGTTCCATTTCCATCAAATATTATTTCAACATCAGTTGTTTCCCGGGTTTCATCCATCAGGATCTTGGCAGTGGGGGCTCTATTATTTACGGTAATTTCCTTAACGTCAGTGGATATCGCTCCGTCGTCGTCGGTTACCCTGAGAACCGCATGGTAGACTCCGTTATCATCATATGAATAGGTAAAATTATCCTTCAGACTGGTCGATTCCCAATCGTATACCCCGTCTCCGTTGAAATCCCATTCGAATTTCACAATGGTTCCGTCGGAATCACTTCCCCTGCACTGGAATATCACGTCCACGAGAGTACTGACTGTCTCTTCTGATACGGAAGCTATAGCCACCGGTTCAACGTTATTCACTGTTATTACCACGGATGATTCGGCTGTGGTATAGTCGTCGTCCATTACTCTCAGTATCACCGTATAATTACCGTCATCCCCGAATGAGAACACCGCATCGGCAGATATCTTTGAACTGGAATCCACAACTCCGTCATTTGTAAAATCCCACTCATATAGGATCACCTCACCGTCTGGGTCGGTTACATCCGCGGCAAACGCTAAAAGTTCATTGGTCGCCACAGTTTTCTTTTTCATATTGATATTTATTATCGGCGCTCGGTTGTCGATGCTTATTGTTATAGTTGATGAGTTTTCACCTCCGTCATTATCAACCACAAGCAATTCGGCATAATAGACTCCGTTATCAGCATATCTGTGTGTTACCGAGGTATCTAGAGTTGAAAAATCCACAATTCCGTCGCCTTCAAAATCCCATCTATACTCCACAATATACCCATCCGGATCTGTTCCCAAAACCTCGAATAATATATCGTTATTGGTAAACTCCTTGACCGAGCTTATTTGGATATTGGCATCGGGCAAACGGTTGAGTACTGTAATTTTCACCGAGTCGTTGGCGAAATCCCCTTTGTCGTCGGTTACCCGTAGCGAAGGATAATATACTCCGTCTTCAGCATATTCCCCATATACACTTTCATAGGACGATAATTCCTGTTCATAGTTACCGTCCCCGTCGAAATCCCATTCCCACTTTACAACATTGCCGTCCTCATCAGTGAACTTAGCTGTTAATTCGACCTTTTCCATAGTATATATATGATCATTATTTACGTAGACTACCACATTTGGCGGTAGATTTTCCTGGCTGAATATTGTGTTCCCGGTAAGCAGAAAATGTGTTGTGAATGCAAGGACAAGAATCAGAACAACAGCGATTGCGGAAAGCATGACCAGCTTTTTCCCTTCTCGTGGAGCTTTCCAGGGAGATCGAGAGCCCCTGTCGGAGGAATGGGGCTCATGGTTTTCTGGAGAGGATTCCGGGAAAAAAGTTTTCTCGGACCCCATATCCGTCTCTTTACTCCGTTCACTTGTAAAGCCAAGTCCCGACATAGAATCAGAGATTCTATTAGGGCTAATAGAAACTAGTAAAGTTTCTATGTCGCCTACTGGCTTGGCTTGAAAGTGTGACATGCTAACAGGTGTGTCTTTACTTGTCATTATTCACCGTCCAATTTGGTCCTCGAATTTTTTTTTGTATGCATTTAAAAAAGTTCACTAAATAACCACTGTAAAAATCATTTCAGACTCAGATACAGCAGTACTGACAAAGCGATGGTACCAAAAATATCAGGTATCATCTGGAAGGGCCCCATTCCGAAACCCCAGTAACCGAATATGGAATAGAAAAGCGGATTGGAAGTGATGGCATATACCAGAAATGCGAACATTACTATCAACAGTCCCAGTGTGAAGTCAGACTTGACCTCACGGTATATCTTCATGTATATGAATATTAGAATTATTGAAATTGTCATGTTGATCATTGTTACTGTGGATTTTACTACCATGTAAGCTCTATGATCGATATCCTCCACGCGATGGAAAAAGTCGCTGCGGTTGAAGGATTCGGTACGATTCCACGTGGGCTTCTTCTCGGGAAAGAACCGTTTCCCAATTCGATCCCGCGCCCGATCCGACGGGGAATCAGAGGCACTGTTTCCCAGGACCACTCCCAGCAGACCCATTGCGATGATGATTACAAGGATAATTATTATTCCGGTTTTCTTCATTGTCCCACCTTTATTATTTACTTCTTAGTTTATTCATTTTTTCCCAATTTGATCCCAAATCTCCCGGAAAATTTCGTAATGAGTTTCCATCAGGTCAGAAAGAAAATACATTGCCCCGTATTTCTTTCCACGAGG
Organism: Thermoplasmatota archaeon; assembly: GCA_030740765.1. Classification (GTDB taxonomy): domain Archaea; phylum Thermoplasmatota; class Penumbrarchaeia; order JASLWR01; family JASLWR01; genus JASLWR01. The sequence goes on along the minus strand of JASLWR010000005.1, from coordinate 75,324 downwards.
CGATGTTATTATATCGTTCTTTATCAAGACCTTCAGATGATGTTGGACTGTCTTGTAGTCCAATTTCAGCTTTTCGGTAAGCTGATTCGCATTGTAGGGTCTTTCCTTGAGAATCATAATTATCTTAGCACGATTGATACCGCCTTTCGTCCCTGCGATCAACCACCATAACAGCCTTTTCATGCCGGATCGGACTCCTTTTTCAAGTGACTCTCAAGCGCCCATTGAGCTTACCCACAGTAATGAAAACAATAAAATTACAAGGAATAAATCTTGCGGATTATCAATGATGAGAAAGCCTTGCAAGCATTAATAATTTAGGCCCGGATATATTTTCAAGGATAAACATACCGCCGATACGACAATATTCATGGAACGACGGAACCCCTGGATGAGCATCGGAAAAAGGCAAGAAAACAAATTATAAAACTGGTTCACTTGAAAAGCCAAGGCCCGACATAGAATCAGAGATTCTATTAGGGCTAATAGAAACATACGTTTCTATGTCGCCTACTGGCCTGGATTGAAAGTTTGATGAGCCAGTAGGGTCACCTTCACTTGAAAAGCCAAGTCCTACTGGCTTGGTTTGAAAGTGTGGCGAGCCAGCAGGGTCGCCTTTACTCGTAAGTTACAAATCCCTTCCCATCACAGGAAGAACAGGGGATTCGGATACCGTCGTCCGTTCTCGCGGTATGCTCCGTTGGCTCGCTTATGATGTGATAACCCTGGCCCTGGCAGTACTGGCAAATGGTCTGCCCACCCTTCGTTCCCTTAGAACACAAGGGGCAGCTCGCCCCGGAATAGACGCCGTGATCCAGACAAAGTCCCATGTACGGTCACTTCCGTAATTTAATTAATTGCTTTTTTCCTTCTTATGAATTTACCGCCACCTACATGACCCACGAAACTGCCTTCTCTCGCAATAACCTTGCCACGGAGAAGAGTGATATGTGGATAACCGGTGAGCTCCCACCCTTGATAGGGGGACCAGTCGCAGTTGGTCTCCATATTCCGATAGTCCACTGTTACCTTTTGGTCGGGATCGAATATCAAAATATCGGCGTCGGTGCCCACTTGCAAAGAGCCTTTGGCCGGGTACATCCCGAATATCTTTGCGGGGTTTGTGCAGAGGTAGCGCACAAACTGGTTCAGTGTTATCTTCCCTTCCCGCACGCCGTAGGTGTATACCAGAGGCATCATCAGTTCGGAGCCCGGCATTCCGAAGGGGATCTTTGTGAAATCGCCATTCCACATGGCCTTCTGCTTGGTATCGAAGGTGCATGTGTCCGTGGCAAGGGTATCCACGTCGCCCACCGCTAGACCATGCCAAAGACGGTCGATATCTTCTTTCTTTTTGATCTGCGGGCAGGTTCCGTACAGATGACCGTTCTCGCCCTTGAAAAGATCGTCCTCCAGCAGTAAATACTGGGGACAGGTCTCCGCAAACACATTCACGCCGCGCTTTTTGGCTTCCTTGATGAGATCGGCTCCGCCGCCGGTGGACATGTGTACCACGTAAAGCCGCCCGCCGGATTCCTCGGCCCACTTGATGGCCCGCTGTATCGCTTCCTCTTCGATGAAATTAGGCCGGGAGAGTACGTGGCAGTACGCACCGTATTTCTTCATGTCCTCCTCGTTGTGATATTTGTCCAGAAGATAATCGAGAACGTCCACCGATTCGGCGTGAACCATAATGGTCCCGCCATGCTCCTTCGTTTCCAGCAGAGCCTGGTACAGCATGGAATCGGTGGCCATCCATCCCTCGCTTCTGTAGATCATGAACATCTTGTACGATACAATACCGTCGTCGATGAGTTTTTTAAGTTCATTTCTCGTCTGCTCGTTCCAATCGGTTATACCGCCGTGAAGCGAATAATCCACGCATACCTTTCCGTCGGCCTCGCCGCGCCGGGCACGGACCGCTTCGGTAACGGAATTGCCCTTGCTCTGAATGGCGTAATCCACTATTGTTGTGACGCCTCCTGCCGCCGCAGCCTTGGTGCCCGTCACGAAATCGTCCGAGGATACCGTACCGCAAAAGGGGAGCTGGAGATGAACATGAACGTCCAACCCTGCCGGCATTACATATTTTCCCCTGGCGTCTATGACCTCGTCCGCTCCGGCGAGGTCCTTCCCGATAAGGGCGATCCTGCCGTCCTCGATGCCAATATCCGCTTCATAGGTCTCGCTGTCCGTCACGATGGTTCCATTCTTTATTATAAGGTCCATGATGATCATTCCTTGAATATTTTTAAAGTAATATTTTTCGATAAATTATCTTGCCTGTATAAAACGGTTTTCCCGAAATAGTCGAGGAGGCGCAGAAATCTTTTTGGTACTATTCTTTAAATGAAGGGTGAATTTGAGCGGAGGGGAACAGCCAAGTCACACTAGACCGTAGGGACAAGATATTCAATTAATGAGCGTACAAAGGAACCGAACTTTTTTCTTCTTGTCTGTTTCTATTTATCCTTTATTAATTGTAGAATCTATCTTTCTTATTAATTTATAGACTTCGACTTTATTTTGATTAGAAATAGGTCCGATTAGAAATTCAAATTTATCGTTATTATGAATTGAAACTTTTTCAATATCTAAATGAAAATCATGATTTGGAAAATGAAAAATCCATCCGAAAACTCGATCTTCACTATATTTGATGGTATCTACTTTGTATTCCAATTTTTCATTTATGCAAAGTTCGATGATCTCTTTTAATTTTGTTGGATGTGGTCTTTGTTTATTGTAATCACCCCTATCTATCATGAAATTTGGAAGATTTAAATATTTTATCAGTTTCCCTTTTCCTTCTTTCATTTCGAAAAATATAAAGAAAAAGAGGATGAGAAATATTAAGGTAAATAAGATGCCAGTTAAAATGTCAAGACCATTTGGTATGTAATTGAAATATGCAAGGAGGGTAAGGATAGAATAAAATGAAAGACAACCGATACCGGTAATATATGCCCAAGTAGTCCAGTACTTATTTGCATTTTTCCATTTTCCCAATTGGGAGGATTTTTTTCTTGTTTCGTTTTGTTGTTCTAGAATAAATTTGATTCGCTTAAAAAAAATGAGGGGGAGTAATATTGGTAGAGAGAGAAACAATATGAATAATCCTACAACCCACAAATATCCAATAGATATCACCTCAGTAAATGAACCTGATTGAGTAAGGTATTGGTAAAATACCTTTAAGTTAATGTAATTATAATAATATTGTCATAGATTAAATATATTGTTAAAATGACGAATATTTAGGGTTAAGTCGGTTAGTTAAATTTTATTAAGATTTTATTAATTGTGGAATTTCATAAAACAAGTAAGATTAGCTCTTCATGAATTTTTACTCTTTGGGGGACTACCACCTACCCCCGAAGCTCTAAGCTATCGCACCCCCAAGAAGTTTTACGAAATCGTGAAGGGATAGTGTGTAAGGCTGATAGAACATCCGAATATAATTATCTGCTCAATCATTACTAGGCCATTATAAATTCGGGGTGAATGTTGGTAAAAAGAGAGAAAAGTTTTATATCATTGTAAACAAATAAGTAAACAAAGGTGTAAACATGAGTGTGACAATCTCCATCAGAGTGGAAGACGAGATTAAGAAAGACATAGAAGAACTAGGATATAAACCCGGAGAGTATCTTAAAAAAATTCTCACCCAAGAGTTAAAAAAGGAGCGCTCTCTAAGAGCTTTAGAATGGATAAAAAATCATCGATTGGAGAGTGAAGGGAGAACCGCAGAGGAATTGATCAGAGAGGCGCGGGATTCAAGATGAAACTGATTTTGGATTCCAGCGTGATAGCCAAGCTTTTCCTTAACGAAATAAATTCGATTGAAGCCATGGAGATGATGACACTTGCCTACTTAAAAAATATCAAATTCGTAGCATCCAAGTTTCTGCCCTTTGAAGTGGGAAATGTATTTTGGAAACACTTGCGAAAAAAGGACAAAGATAAATCTGCGGTTGGAAGCGAGTTAATCAAGAGATTATTTCTACTCGATATCGAATATTTTTCGCTCGATAACGATCTTGCCTGTGAGGTGATGAAGGTCGCGCTGGAACACGACATAACTTATTATGATGCAGCGCATGTAGCGCTGTCCAAAAGAAATAGCGCCCCGCTGGTAACAGTGGATAAAGAATTGCTGAGAAAGTTCGATCTTGCCATAAATATCAAAGAGGCATTGATAAGAATCGGAAAGATTGAATGATTTTGGAAACAAGTTAATCTAAAGTCTTCAGACGACTGCTAAACCCATACTCGCCCTTCTGATTACAACCGAAAATTTTAATTATACTATCTATGATTAGACAAGAAGATAATGAATAAATCGATAGTAAAAAAGTGGTGAAAAATATGGGTTTGTTACGACAATTATTCGGTCCGAGTCAAGATGAGGTTTGGGGAAAATTATCCAGCGAAATGGGTGGCGAGTTCATAGATGGCGGCTTCTGGAAGGGTGACAAGGTTATAGCCAGAGTGAAAGATTGGATCGTTACCATGGATACCTATACGGTGTCCACGGGAAAGAGCAGTACCACCTATACCAGAATCAGAGCCCCATATGTGAACAAGGACAATTTCCGTTTTACCATATATCGAGAGAACGTATTTGGCAAAATCGGTAAATTATTTGGAATGCAAGACATTCAAGTAGGATATCCCGAGTTTGACAAACGCTATATTATTAAAGGAAATATTGATTACAAAGTTCAGATGTTATTTGCGAATCCGCGGATCCGTGAGTTGATACTATTTCAGCCAAATATCCATTTCCAGATAAAGGATGATGACGGATGGTTCGGTACAAGCTTTCCGGAGGGAGTGGACGAACTGTACTTTCAGGTGGTTGGGGTCATCAAGGATATCGAAAGGCTGAGATCCCTTTTCTTGCTGTTTTCAGAGACTCTGAATCATCTATGTCATTTGGGATCTGCCTACGAGAACAGCAGTTCCCTGAGTTTATTGCCCAGGGTTCAATGATTTTACACAAATGTGACGGGTCATTACATTGAAAAAATACTTTGTATGTAATTTATTTTCAATCAATATTCAGCGGAGATGCGGTAGAATATCAATCCGTTCCATATGAAATCATAAGTCGCCTATAAATAACATATCAAGTTCTAAGATAATCCAAACTTTTTATATCAAAATACATAGTTCGTGTACCTTTCGCTCTGTACCGTTTATTTTCTCTTTTCGTCTCAACTACAAATTTGAATCCTAATTTTTCGTAGAAATTAAAAGCTTCTTCCTTAGCCTGTACGAGTAGAAGTCGAATCCCCAAATATTTGGAATTATCAAGACAGATCATTGCAATTCGTTGAATAATAACTCTACCAATCCCCTTGTTTTGCCAATTAGTATCAACTGCCAGTCGACCTATTGTAATCGCAGGTATTCCTTCAAGATGATATTCACTCAGTTTTGAAAAACCATGATGTGATTTTACATATTCTTTTCTGAGTTGATCATTGCTGATGGTATAATATGCAACCAGATTACCTTTATAATAGACCAAAGTTGTTTTTCCAAAAAGCTCTTTTTCATATTCTCGGACTTCATCCAAACATAAAAAATCATTTAAATCCTTGTTCCCACAATCAAAACTTTTTACTGGTTGCGAATCAGTATAAAAAGGTTCAAACTCCAATTTTGTTGGATCAATCTCTATTTCATGTAAAAAAAGTTTTGAGATTACATCCACTCCTCTGATCTATTCTCTGGGCTTGAATGTCTTTCGTGCATTCTTATAAAAAAGTTTTTGAGCGGAAGTAAGATTGAAGTTGGTCAAATTTTTTTCAAACTTGATCGCATCTTTAGCCTTAACGACCGGGATAGGTTCGGGATATGCCATTATTATACCTTCCAACCGTAATTCTGAACTGTTAATTTTAAGGTGAATGCTTCCTAAAAGCAATCAGGATATTACAATAGTTTTATCATTAACATCGGATAAATAATTTTTCTGTATATGTTGAAATTTTATGAGTAATAATAACTACCCTAAACTACCTATTCCGGTTCATATTGTACTCGTCCATCAGCTTTTCTATCTTCCTTGCATCCCTTGTAACAGCAAGGCCGCCTCTAGCCGTTTCTTTGAAATCGTCACTCATCTTTTCGCCCACTTCCTTCACTGCTAGAATGACCTCGTCGGGGGATATCACTGACCTTATCCCGGATAACGCCATCAACGACGAGGATATGGCAAGCGACGTGAAAATCCCGTTGCGTTTAATGCAAGGTACCTCCACGAGGCCCGATACGGGATCGCAGGTCAGGCCCATGCTGTTCTTGATAGCCAAGGTGAATGCATGAATGATCTCACAGAGGTTCCCATCCTGCAAAAAGGTCAATGCACTCGCCGCCATTGCCGCACCCGCCCCGATCTCGGCCTGGCAACCATATGTCGCTCCCGCCGTGGGAACCACGTCGTAAAATAACATTCCCAGGAAACCGGAGGTCACAAGAGCGCCGATAATTTTTTCATTTTTTTCGTTACTTTGACCGTCCGTCAACTCCTCCCAGGACCTTATAACCGCAGGAAGAATACCGCAAGCCCCGGCAGTTGGACAGGCTACTATGAGACCATGCCGGGCGTTCTTCTCTATTACGGACAATGAATATTTCAGGGCCCGCGTGTAGAGATTATTCCCGAAGATATTTCCCGAAGAGATGTAACTTTTCACAAGTACAGAATCCCCATCACAAATGTTGAAATTGGCCATATCCCCCCTATCATCCCCGATTTTCATACCCTCGTTCATCACATTCCAAATTTGGCGGGTCTTTTTCAATGAGGCTTCCTTTGTAAGACCGCTTATACTCTCTTCGGCCTTCAAGATACCCTCCACTAGTTCGGCACCAGCGATCCCATGGCCGAATATTTCCAGCATCTCCTCGAAGGTGTTGAAATCCAGTAGGAACTCATGTTTATTTCCCGGTTTCATCTCGATTCCACCCATGGGTTTTACCTTTATACCCACAAATGGTTCTGTGACTTTCGGAAATGATTTTCGGTCCAGTACGACCATGGATTTTCCGTTTATCGGATGGCGAAGCCGCTTTCCGTTGAGATACCTTATCTCGATCTCTCCACCGCCAATGGAGAAACCCGTGATGCTTAAATGACCGGTTTCAGTCTCAACAATTATCTCTGCGATATTCCGGTTATGCTCCTTCGAATATCTTTTTTCCACAATCTTGTCTTTAGGGAGAAAACCTGAAAAAGCAATTTCCCTACCCCTAAAATCGAAATAACATTTCTCAGGCTCTTTCATGAATTCCATTCCGGACTTGAGAAGCGTTGGGCTGTCGGGAGACAAGCCGTTCAGGCCCCCTAGTATCGCCTCGGGAGTGCTGTGTCCGGCCCCCGTTTCCAGAAACGAGCCAATAAGGCGGACGCCGATGCTCCTTAGATCCTTTACGTTCCTTTGTTCAATAAGGGACAGGATCATCTCCCGAGCGACGTTCCCGATCATGGCCGCTCCCGCGGTGTGCGAGCTGGAAGGGCCCACCATAACGGGGCCGATAATGGAAAAAAGGCTTCGGGTCTCTATGAATGGCGACAGATAATGGATCATCTCATTACTGAGACCTGAAATATCGTCGTCATCCAGGGAATCGTAATATCGGATACGAAGCGAATAGAGCGTTCTGACCTTCTTTGAATAGGATCGCTTCATCCATATCTCAATAAAGGAGCAATCGAATCTGGTCATGGTCTCGATGAAATTTTTTATCACGGTGAGAAAGGAAACGTTGGCCACTTCAGCGGAAATTTCTTTCTTGTCTTGCGAGTAAGGATGAAAAACTATTCTCTTGTGGGAATCTTCCCCGGTCCTTGTCACCTCTAATTTACTCCAGACAGGCTCGGTAAGGTCTTTCTCCTTCGACCTTATTGACCCGCTCAAAAGATAATAAGAACCGACGATGGCAAATTTCCGAGAGCGATCGAAATATATCCTGAAAAGCTTCGTATCTGCGGGGTTGTTAAGGTAAAATTCGTTCAGGGTTCGGACCAGCCGATAACGGTCACACGACATAATTGAAAATTCTTCTATATCGGAGTTGAAATTGTAGTATTTTCTTTTCAGTGATACTATTGTAGGCAGATGCTGGAGGTCATGGATTATATCATCGATATCCGATAGCTCAAAGAAGGTCGGAGGAAGCCGGGAGATCAGATCCTCCGAGGCTGGAACCATTCTTCTTACTTCTTCCACCTTTGCCTGGATCCGATCGTTTCTATCGTTTCTCATCTAAACACCTGAAAATACAGTAAAGGTATACGCAAATTCAATGTTGATCCCACTATTGAAGGAAGAAGCAGATTATATTAAAAAATATCCCATCTAATTTATTTTCCACCCGCAATTATATTAATTTCGACTCACATTACGTCCACCTTATGCCCCGTACCAAGATAAGATACTCTATCCGGTTGCTTTTCCATAGTTTTCCAACGAATTTGGCTAAAAGTTTCTGGAAATATAATTTATTATTTCATTTTATCGCAATTACAGCGACTTACCTAATCGTGACAACTAACCTGGACTGGGATTATTACAGGTCATCTGTGGATCATATCTACCTCCAACCCTTTTTCTTTCCCGCTGTGATGCTGGGCGGATTACTTCCCATTGGGGTACCTGTGATCATGTACTTTCACGGCAAAAAGAAAAATAACGAACGAACCGTAAACACCTCTTATGCGGTTGCACAGGCAGCTATTATCAGCCTGATCGTAAGTTCGTTATACAAGGCTTTCACGGGAAGGTTACCTCCCGAAATGTTCGACGAGCTCTCGGTCACAGATATCAGTAACGGATTTCAATTCGGTTTCATGAGAGGCGGAATATTCAACGGGTGGCCATCAGGCCATACAACTACGGCCTTTGCCATGGCGGTTTGTTTGATGATACTTTATCCTGAGAAAAAGAGGATCGGGTACCTGGCACTGGCTTATGCGCTATATGTGGGATTCGGAATATCAACCAATATTCACTGGTTCTCGGATTTTATCGCAGGGATATTAGTAGGGATCGCGATAGGTTTAACTGTGGGTAAAAGTTTTTTAAAAAGGTTTTCAGAGAACTGAAAGACAGTCGGTCCGTGGATAGTATAACAATAGTCGCGATAGAAAAATAAACTTAAAATAGATAAATTTCCTATTAATATGAATTAATCTGAACCTAGCTTTCTCAACCTCTCGGCAATAATACCCATCACCGTACAGGTCTCCAGCGACACATTATTTCCGGTTAGCTCAAGGTGATACTGCGCTCCTTTTAAAACCGATTGAGGAAGACCTTTTTTCCCAAGACCCATTATCAAACATAATCTCTGCTCCCCTTCCGCCTTTCCGGCCTCCTTTAATAGTTTTTCCAAGTTTATTTTCTTCGTATCATCCGGGTTGGCCGTGGTCGCCACCATTAGCTCGGGACCGTTTGGTCCCCGAAGGTCGATATCGCCAGGTCCCTTGAATATAATTCTCCCCACAGCGGCCAATTCATGCAGGTATCGCCCCCCCTTTCCGATGTTGGTCTCCCGGGTCACTCCCGAGATCAAGCCGTCAAGATCGTCAGCCGGAAAATGCATCAACGTCAGATCGAGATCATATGCATAGCACAATGGCGCGGCTCTCGAGATTGCCCTCAGATGAACCGGGCTCAACCCGCCCTGATAGGTATTGTACAGGGCCAGAACGTGCAGGCCCACAGAGGGGATAGACCTTTCTTCCTCGGGTCTCGATGAGATTTCCTCTGCCGGGTTTTTTTCGGGAACTTTCACCCCGTATCCCGCCGCAGAACGCTCGATCCTGCCGAGGACCGGTTTTTCCTCTCCGTCCCTGGGAATCAGGTCGCAATCGGCTAGAGCCAGTTGGAAGACCTCCTTTGCAGCATCGTTCAAACCAGATCGCTTGAGACCCTCCGCGAGATTCAGACGAAGCCCTGCTCGTTCCTTGGGATCAGTCACCTTTGCGGCCTGGGAAACCCCATCCATGAACCAATCCCTTGTCATTTCCGGATAGACCTTGTCCGCTTTCCCGCCCAGCGCCGCAAAGAGCCGAGCTTTATATTCCGGTTTATCGAGACTGTGTGCGGCATCCCTCAATCGCTCCATTTCATTCGTGGTCTCCGCCGTGCTGACGAGATAACGAAAGGCATCCACACGATTGTTCCCGTCATCGACCTTCAGTGCCGCCTTTATCGCACCTTCGAAAGCCCACATGGTACCGGGTATGTCGTTCTTGTTAATTTGCAACTGCAGATAACCAAGGAATCGGCTCTCATCATATGGGTCATTGACCGTTGACAAGATAGAGATGATCTTCTCAATTGAAGCGGTTTTTTTATCTACAGCCATGGCCCATGCCCTAATAACTGCCTTGGTATCATCGCGAATGAAATTTTCGTTACTCAACGCCATCCCGAGTAGTGGTCCAGTGAAGTTAGGGGAAAGATGCTTTGCCGATTCTTTAATAGTAGTAGAAAGTCCTTTTCCATGTGGCAGTGACGAGATCAGATCCATGATCCGCTCGTAAAGCAGTTCTTTCTTATCTGTGTCCTCCGGGTCACCCGCGTCGCTCCTCCATTTTCCCATGAACCGGGTTATTGCCGATATCAGCTCCCCCCTTCTCCATATTCTCTTGACCTTCTTTACGATATCCAGTGCTTCACCTGCAGTAAAATACGCATCGCTCACCGGTATTTGGGAATCTGAAGAGAGCCTGAAAAGAGCCAAGGCAGAATAGTATGGATCCTCAAGATTCCTAGCTTCCCGAAAAAATCTCCGAAAATCTCCGATATCTTTAACCTTTGCCCGTTTTGCTTCGCGTACAAGGGAACGATATAATGACGGGACGTGAGATTTGCTAGACATAAATTATTCCCTGTTAAAGGTCATCCCCTTCGTTTACTCCGTTCTTCCAGGGGTTGTAGCTGTTCTCGCCCGACTTCCAGCTGTAAGGAGTGAATGCGGGGTCCCCGTAAATAACGAACATGGCAACCTCTTTCCAGTGCACTGCGGGGTCCTCGCCAGTATCTCCGTTCGTACCTCCGGACATCATGGATACGAATGGTGTCACAGGCATCCCCTTGGAGGTCTGGTAGGCGATATAACGGTTCTCGGCCCACTGAAGCGCCTTTCCGATACTTCCATGGCTATCTTCATCATTCAACATACCCTCCCAGAAGAAAGCGAACCAGGCGTCGTTCCGGTTCCACTCGTGATCCCCATCGCCCCATTCCGGATTCAGTATACCCGGGAGATATTCCTCAGGGTACGAGTATAAATCCTGTCCGATATTGCTGTAGCTCACTTCCGTTGCCCCTCCCAGTGCCACCGCCCCTCCGTAGAGATAGTTCGTGGAAAACAGTTCGTCATAGGGTACGTCCGGAGCGCCATCGCCAAAATCCTTTCCGTGGATCTTGCCGTTCATGCACGACACGAAAAAAGACACCTGTGGAGGGATGAATAATTCCCGGGCCTCGGTTCCGCGCAGTACTGCGTTTTCATCCCCATTCTTGTAAGCGATCATGTAAAGACCGCCATTGTCGCTGCCGTGTCCCCTGTAGGCAAGTAATCCACTGGCCTGAACCGCTGGCTCGAGGGTGGTCTCTGGAGTTATGGTGATATCCTGCTCAACTAGAGCCGGTCCGTAGTATTCGTATTCCATTCCCTCGTCGGTATAGTCCTTGCAAACCCACCTTGCAGGAGAAACCTGCATTCTCTTGTAGGTAATATCGAATCCGCTGAAGGAAGCCCCGTGTTTTCTCCACTGTACGTCCCTGGGACCGTCCGAATATTCCACGGTAACCGTATCCACGACGTAATCGAATCCAAGTGTCTTAGCCATCTGGTTCGAGGCACCCTGCACGTTGTAGTTCACTATTCGGCCAACCGCTGCGTCCATCAGCGTGTTGTCATCATCCAGAAATCCGAAGATCACATCGCAGCTAACGAGATCGTCGCCGTCTCCGTTGCCCGGTATCTGGAACTGGGGAATGGCGGCGGCGCTTCCGACGATGCAAACGTATTCGGGAGAATCCTTGTATATATCATGCTGTCCTATATCGGCCGTGGGGTTGTAATACCTGGCAGACAGTTCCTTCAATGCAAGATAATATCCGGTTGCCCTAGCATTTAATTGGTAATTTTCCGCTACATCGAAATTCGGGTTCTCGAAGGTATATACTTCTTCGGTGGAAGCCGGAGCGCTGGTAAGTACATAGGCATTGTGATAGGCGGCCAACTGTGAAGATACAAGGGATAATGACGGCGTATGAAAATTCGAATCATACTCGTCGTAATATTCCGTATTATTTGCCATGAGGGACGCCGAGATATCGTAAGGATTGGTCACAATAATATATCTTGCGTTTATGCCATTGTCCTGCAGGCGATCCCATGCGTCCTCCTGATTCTTGAATGTGGTACGACCGAGCCTAATGACCTTGTTTTCTACCCGGGCCACCGGAGCGGCCCAAAGCGCCTCCGGGTATGAATTCACATCAATGACGTCGTCAAATCCCTTGAACTGTGCAAGCACGTCATTGGATATCTCGTATTGTACCACGCCCTCAACCTGTCCTTTCACATTATTCAATACGGTCTCGTCGGAGGTGAATAAAAGTTTAGGCGCGTTCTTCATCTCATCAACGAAATGCTCGATTGTCCACAACTGATGATCGTCCAGTTTCCCGTCCTCAAGTATGAACAGGGGATGATACGTTTCCCGCACTGCTATGGAAGACAGAGACGATATGAACATCATGTCATGGAGATTTTGGGGTTCATTTACGAGAATTATGTACTCCTTGGGAAGATCGATGGTGGGTTCATATGGAGGTATATACTCCTCAGCTGGTCCCATCATGACATATAGACCAATTGCCGCCAGGCCCAGGACTGCAACTGCGGTTATCGCAAAATATTTCTTTTTCTTCAGATCTACATCCATTTTGTTTACCCCAATAATACTATACTTAAATGTTAACTACTTTTAGCGATATAAAATTTTGTAAAATTCTTTTTTTTTTGGTCAATCTGAAATCCAAATATGTGATAAAATACGGATAGAAAGGCAAGAGTTCTATAATCCAACTATATTATGTAGAAAAAGAGCAGTTGGTAGAAAAATTTGAGAGGTTAGGTTCAATAAACTCACCCACGTATAAGAATTGTTTCGAAATATGTACCATAAAATATATTTAGTAATGACCTGCGTTATGGACGCATAATTTACTGGAAGGGATTGTTATGTTCAACATGAGTAGTAAATGGTCTGCGATGGCCATGACAACAATGATCGTTATCAGCGGACTTGCCGCCTTGGGCTTATTCACTGGAAACACGAGTGCGAATCCCGTAACTCCATATCTCCCGGAATCGGGGGACATACTGACCGGTGTGGTGAACTTCAGGTGTAATTCCACAAATGCCGATAAGGTTGAATTGAGTATAGATGGTATACTTATAGCTACCATGGCAGGCGGTCCTACATGGTCTTTCCAGATCAATACATCGGGATGGAGCGACGGGCGGCATATAATAAGATATGATTCCACGGGGGATACAACAAACGATATTACATCGATCCCGGTAAAATTCGATAATTCTGGCCCTCAGATCACCAATGCAACAACGCTATATCCCACTGGACAAAACACTGCAAAACCTGGAGACAAGGTTACCATTATCGCAAAGGTTATCGAATCGGTGTCCTCAATTAGTTCCGTCCGCTGCGATGCTTCTATGATTGGGGACGACCCCGGCCTCACCATGTACGACGATGGACTTCATAACGATGGGGCACCCAACGATAATACATATGGCACTGCTCTCGTAAACGTAACTGTTGGCGGGGGTTACCGAGCAGCCTATGTTCATGCCACCGATTCGAAGGGAAACTTTAGAAACGTGACAGCAGCATGCAACGTGGATCAGTACGAACCCACGATACTGGAGATCGACACCATGCTACCGGCGGGGCAAGTAGCCGTCAAGAATGGTGATGTGATAAGGGTAACGGCCAAGGCGCTTGACTACAAGATATTGATCGAGGATGTTGTCGAGAGAAAACCTCTGGACGTGGTACTGGTTCTGGATAACTCCGGATCCATGCGGGATTCGAACGGCTCCGGGGGAATGAAATGGGATGACCTTGAATACGCTTCCTCCACCTTCCTGGACCAGCTTGCGGATAATGACAGGTGCGCAATAGTATCCTTTGACAGACAAGGACCCTGGCCCCTGGAAGACGTCAAACAGTACTCCACCTTCCTAACAATGTCCGAAACCTATAACGATCCACAGGGTACAGGTTACACGTCCACCGGACGCAATGTCTCGAAATATATAATCACCAGGGATGACGGTCTGCATCTTACGACGAATCTCGGCCAACCCAGCTGCAACACACCTATTTGGGACACCATAGGTACTGGAATCCAGTATGCCATCAACAACCGAAGAGAGGAAGCGGTTCCGGTGGTCATCGCAATGACGGATGGGAACGATACCGGTGGAACCCTTGGTGGAAACCGGTACGAAACCGGCTCGGAAACATACTGTCCCGGGGCACCAAACGGCGCCGGTAGACAGACCTGGACCGTGAGCGGAGGTTGTATATGGGACTCGCCTATGAGAGCATATCCTTCCATTCAGAGAGAACTCGATACAAATCCGGTGAACGCCAAGACCACAGCCAATTTCCCTGGTGGCTCGCCCGAACGGACACGAACGGGATTGATCAATGCCAGTATACCGGTCTTCACTATCGGCCTTGGGATGTGGCCTCAAGGGACTAATGCCACCGCATCGGGTTATCTCGATCCCACCGAAGCTTCCTACAAGTACACCACCGAGTTCGATGTCATGAGCATAGCCAATTCATCGATAGGGGGCAAATATTACTTCGCACCATCCTCCACCGACCTGTATGCAATCTACAACAATGTTTCGCAGGTGATCCAGAGTTTCGGAGCCAGCACCCTGGGTATCGAACAGCCCCACGGGATCGACTCCATCCAAGCAGACCTGTCCTCCATCGGAATCGCCCTCAAGGTCAACATGTTCGATGACGGATTGCACGCGGACGGAAAAGCCGATGACGACATTTATGGCTCCGATCTGGTTACAGTTAACAGCCTGGATTCGGGAGATATCATCTTCCAGGTAGAAGGGACCGATCGCGCCGGTAACATGAACGGAACCCAGTACACAGTGCGACTGGACAACGTACAACCTTCCGTGGGCAGGGTGAATACCTCTTACCCCCCAGGCCGTGTCAAGGCCCAGGACGGGTATTCCATATACGTGGTGGCCAACTGTTCCGATGAGGATACCGGGTTGGGAAATGTTTACCTCGATGCATCCAACATTGGTGGTGCCAATCAGGTGCCCATGAGGGATGATGGAACGGGAAACGATGAGGTGGCTTACGACGGGGACTACACATCGGACAACGTAACGGTCACAACCGGACTCGTATCGGGGGTTTACACGCATACTGTTAACGCCTACGACAAGGCTGGAAACCTGGGTAGCCAATCAGGCAATATTGAGATATTCAACGATGTGGATATAATAATGAAAAACCTCGTTGCGGGGGATATTGTTTCGGGTAACTACCAGATCATCGCGAACATTAGCGATCCCGACGGGATCCCAGATACCGATACAAACCCACGTTACCGGGTGGATGCAAATGCTTGGTTCAACATGTCGCTTGTCTCCGGGACTGAATTCGGCGCTCTATTGGATTCGTCCCTTTACTTGGACGGGGCCCACGTTCTCCACGTTAATGCCAAAGACCCTTACGGGGCCGAGTCAACAATGCAAATAAACTTCATAGTGGACAACACCGCACCCAGCCAATCAACTGTAATAACCCCAATATCCGGTGAATACATAGAGGGATTGTACTCGTTCAGGGTAACTGCCATGGACGCGATCGGAATCCAAAGCGTGAACGGCACCATAATAAATGAGACAGGAGCAGAGTTGGTTTCAAACACATCCATGGGATACAATATGGATTCCGGCTACTATGAACTAGTACTGGGAACGGCCAACCTGCCAGACGGCAGCTACCGGTTCACAGCATACGTTCATGACAAAGCAGGTCATAGCAGACCGTCTGCGACCAAGGATTTCAATGTAGACAACAACGAACCGAGAATGACTATCTATAAGCCAACGGACGGACAGATTATTTATGGTACCTTTACACTTAATATTTCAGTATCCGATGCATTTCTGGACCTGCTTGAATACAACATAGACAGTTCAGGCTGGGTGAATAGTTCTGATAACTGGAGTACCTGGTTGTTCCCTGACGGAGACCACATCATGAGGATCAGAGCAGGGGACAAGGCTGGGCACGAGGTCCTGGAGAGTATCATAATAACCATAGACAATCATAACCCGGAATGTAGATTGAACCTTCCCTCTCAAAACCAGTTCATTGAGGGAATATATACCCTTGGAGCCATAGTCTCAGACGAAGTGGGACTTGAAAGCGTCAGGGCGATTATTCTGGATTCTGGGACCCAAGCGGAGATATTGAACACTTCTATGAGCTATAACTCTGGCACAGGTTATTTCGAATGCATCTTTGATACAAACGGTGTAAACGACGGGAATTATTCAACAACAATAATGGCCCTGGACCTTGCTGGCAACCGTACGATATCGGCGCAAGTTGATTTTCAGGTGGATAACAATGCCCCAATGCTACTGATTAACAGTCCGTTGGAGGGTGATATCGTCTCGGGTTCAGTTCAACTTAACACGTCTTTGAGCGGGGAGTCATTCCCAAGATCTCTTGAATACAATATAGATTCCAGCGGATGGAAGGACGTCTCGATCGCTTGGAATACCACCTTGATAGCCGACGGAAAGCACGTCATTGAGATCAGGGGCAGGGACCTCGCGGGCCACTCGACCAGTCATTCCATTACGGTAACCGTGGACAACAGGAAACCCACTTGCGAGATACATACACCATATGATAACCAGTATATGCAGGGAGTTATGACTTTCAAGGTGAAGGCCAGCGATACGGTGGGTATCTCCCTGGTCGTTCTGGACATATACAACGAGCTGGTGAACGCTACCTTCAACAGCCAGAGCGGTTACTACGAGTACAGCCTTGATACCACTGTGATCCTTGAGGACGGCATCCAGACGATTTCCGCCCTGGCATATGATCTTTCAGGCAAGGTGGCTAGCGACGGACCGGTATTCTTCAACGTGGACAACACGCCGCCTAAACTAGTCATAAACAGCCCGAAAAACCAATATTACCTTAACGGAAGCGTGGACATGAACGTCACCACCATCGATTCGTATCCTCTGCCCACAGAATATAATGTGGATTCCTCCGGGTGGCGGGACATCGGCGTCCCGTGGAACACATCAAGGACCGGAGACGGATTGCATAGCATATCCATAAGAGCCCGGGATGCAATAGGGCACACCGTGGTGGAGACCATCACTGTGACAGTGGACAACGGTTTCCCGGAATGCACGGTTCACAGCCCCACACCGGATCAATTCGTGGAAGGGTCCATGACATTCAGGATACTGGCTTCGGACAGCCTTGGCGTTGATAAGGTGAGCCTATACATCTTCACTGGATCTCCCCACGCAAAAAAGGTGCAGGCAACACACAATTCCGTATCCAATTACTACGAGTACACCCAATCCCTTTATGGAATCACAGACGGGGGGTATGAAGTTTCCGTTACCGCATATGATGGATCCCTGAACAGCGTCACGCTGGCTCCGGTGGGATTCAGGGTCGACGGGAACTTCCCAACCCTTGATATAAGGAAACCCGCTGGAAACGCGTATCTCACAGGCCTTGCCGAGATAGATATCGGCTCAAAAGATCATTATGACACCAATATCCAGTACAATGTGGACAAGACCGGATGGGTGAAGATAAACTCCACGGGGCCAAACCTCTGGGATACCGGAAATTACACCGATGGAACCCATGAGATCGAAGTGATGGCTGTGGATGAAGCCGGGCATGTCACCACCCGTGCCATAAAAGTAAATGTGGACAATTCGGTCCCCGAGCTGACATTGGTCTCACCAGGGGCCGGAGACCACCTGACCGGGACAAATACTGTGAAAGCCTACTGTTACGACACTGTATCAGTAGAGTCAGTGGCCATGTCGGTGGATAACAGCACTCCAATAAGCGTTTTCATCAATCCCGTTACCGGCCTCTATGAAGCCCCAATAGATACTACGAAATATCCGGATGGGGCCCACACCCTGATCATCACCGTAAGGGACTACGTTGGCAAATCCAATGTTGGCATGGTAATGGTGAACTTCAACAACAGGGGACCCGGCGTCCTTCTGGACGATGTACCTGTGAAGGGTGACAGCCAGATCGAATTCAGGGTTGAGAACAATGATAACGCCTCGCGAATGTACATAAACATCGAAGGGGCCGGGTGGAAAGAGATGGGTTACGACGAGGCTGATAACTCATTTTGGTACATATGGACCACAGGCGTGGAGGACAACGGCAAGCATACCTACCAGATAAAGGCAGTGGACGAGTACGGTAATGAGAGAATACAATCGTCGGTCATAGAAGTGGAGAACGAGACGCCCTTCCTTCAGGAATTCAGCGATTCCATGCCGTTGATACTCTTCATACTTCTTATTTTGCTTATCATAATAATCATTTTTGTACTGGTGCGCACAGGCCAGGCAAAAAAATGGGTGAAAGGCAGTAAGAAAGAAAACGTATCGATCAGCGAAAAGAAGGAAAGCGCAGGTAAAACGGATGACGTCGAGAAATACAGTGAGAAGGAGGAAGAGGCCACAGTGGTGACCTCGGATATGTTAGAGGAGGAGGAGGAAGAAAAAAGTCTTAGTAACGAAAGCACTCCCTCGAAGGGGCGTGGAAGAACGGGAAAAAATAAAAAATCTTCAAAACGCGGTAAAGGGAGAAAGGGGAATAGGGGGAAAAAAGGGAGAGGAAGAGGGAGTGGAGGACGTTATCAGGATGCCCAGGATGACATAGAGGAGATGGGTGGATGGCTTGATGAAAGCCCGGAGGGTGAAACGGATGACGGTGCGGATGAAGTTGAATCCAAGAGGAGAAAGAAGGACTGGAAGGATCAGCGCAAACGAATGAAAGAAGAGCGGGGTAACAGTGAAAAGCCATACGGGATGGCGGCCGACGATGTGGATGAAATGAGCGGTTGGATAGACGAAGAACCGGATGATGATTTTTACGATTAGGGATGGATCGATAAGATGAGGGTGATCACTATAGCAGTCATATCTGCGGCCTTATTCTGCCTTGCGGGCCATCTTTCCCATATTGGAGGGACCATCCCCGCCGGTTCAGTGGAACCCATTTCGCTTCGGTCTGAATCCGTGGAATCTGAAGATAACGTAGACAGCCTTTCATTGAGAGCTGACACCGGTATCGACGCTAACTCACCCCCCCACTTGATCATTGACAAATCCATCTCGACAGATGAAATATGGCAGAGATATGATGATAGGTGTCCAAAAAATGCAACGGTCTTCCTTGAGATCTCGGGGGCAGGAAATCCCGCCATTAATTTCAATTCCCAAGACGTAATTTTTACAATAGACTGCTCCATGAGCATGAATCTCGCCGACCCGGATTACCTGCGGCGGGATGCAGCCAAGAATTATGTGGAAAAACTCATCGCCCCGGATCGTGCCGCAGTGATCAAATTCTCAGACAGTGCTGAGCTGGTAGGCAGCCATCATCTTTCCACGGATTACGAGCAGGTCATGGAAGACCTCAACGAGATCGACAACCAGGGACAGACTAATTTCACTGATGCCGTACAACTGACCAATAGGGAGTTTATTGACTATGGTGAAGAGAACAAATCGAGGATCAATATTCTTCTTACCGACGGCAAACCGGAACCATCCAGCACCAATATCACCATGGAAGTGCTGAATGAATCCATTGAAAATAATATCACCATCTATACAATAGGCCTCTACGAGTTCGGTTCATCGACCCGCATTGACGAAGACCTCCTCCGCTGGATGGCAAAGAAAACCGGTGGTGAGTATTTCGTTGCAAAGACACCCAATGACCTGGTTGCCATCTATGAAAAGATCGCAATGAGGTTCCGTAACTATACTGCCGGTTACGACCCGGACATCAGGGATTCCGAACCGATGCTCAGAGACGTTCTACGCAATGGTTTTTATGTTGACGAAAACTCGTTTACGAGATACCCGGACGTAATATACAAAACGAATGACAATCTGACACGCATGGAATGGAATATTAGCAACGTCACCATCGGTGAAAAGATATTCATCAGCTACAATATCTCATCCAGCCTTCAAGATAATAATATATCTATTCATCCTCAGCAAACCGCCAGAGTATTGTACAATGTCGGAGACGATGAACACATAAAATTCTTTTCCACTGTCACACTTGCCGTAAAGTCATCCAAACCGCCCATTAACCTGATAATCCCTCCCGGCCCACCACCAATTCCCGGACCCCCACCACCTCCACCACCTCCACCGGGAGGTTACCCCATTATGGTCCCAAGCCCTGCATCTCCCACGGTGATCCCCCTTAGCGCTCCCGCTGGTCTACCCACGGCGGCTACTCCTACGGTCTTCCCCGTTGAATACTTCATTGCTGGATTCGTGGGGTTGGGGATCATCGAACGATTGAAACTTAAAAAACGATTGATATCAAGACAAAAGGTCGCTGTGGGGACCTGAGTAAGTGATAACCATGAAATACAGATCGATTCAGCAGAATCGGTCCCCTTTGGGGCCGCGATTCCGCGAACATTGTCACAAGTACAAAATACTACCGCTGATCCTGCTGGGGTTCATTTCCACCCTGGTATTCACCTCCGTCATCGAGACCTCACAAGGAGCCGTTTTTATAAACGATAATTTCGACGATAATATCTTACTTTCATACTCTCCTGCAATACCTTCTGAATATGAGGAAGTGAACGTAAGCATTCAATCCAGAAACGGTGCGGAGCTATTATGGGCATACATTTGGCTGGACATCAAGGGAGGGGATTTCAAATCCTCCGGCGCATATGAGATGAACCTCACCAGCGAGACCGAAGCCTTTGTCGAGCTTTACGGGTATCCGGGCAACACGAATGTTTCATTCTACGTCTCTGTGTATGACGGGGTCCGACAGCTAGAATCGCAAACTTATTACTACGAGGTAGCACCCAAGATCGCCTGGAGATTCCCCTCTTTCAAGGAAAATATGAACCTCACCTATGGTCCGGTCCCCCCCACTGTCAATGACACCGTTGAGGTGAGGATACAGGGAATTTGGCCAGGTGTGATAATCACCCGGGCCGACATCAACGTATCGTTCCAACTTCCAGGCAATTTAAATGAGATAAACTGGCCGAACTCCTTGATCAGGATCGACGACAACTCATACAAGACAAATATTCCCCGGTACCCGGGAAACACCTCGGTTATCTTCCGTGTCACCGCCTACGATGAGTACATGACACCCATGACCTCAAGAGAATACAGTTACGATGTAACGGTGCCCGAGGAAACGTATCTATACGGTATAATCGTTGGGGCCTATGACGAGGTAAGATCAAGTTATGTAGAGGCAAATGTCACAGTGTTCAACTCAGCGGGATATCGAGTTTCAGGATCAACTGTAAACGGCCTTTTCTGGACACCCCCGGACATCAGGGATGGTGAATACAACATAAAAGTAGAGCCATTGGAGAGCGGTTACGATCCGAAAGAAATAACGGTGACCATCGACGGGAATACCACGGATTTTACTTTCTTGATCAATTACGACGTGAACGACATATCCACCGGATTAGACATCATGGACTTCTTCAGTCTCAAGGTAATGGTTACCCTTGTCATAGTGACCCTTATGTTCCCAATATCCTTTTTCTATCTTTTGGATCGGGGCCGTCGGGAGGTAGAAACCGCGCAGGATAAGAAAAAGGTAGAATTGAAGGGATACGGGAAAATCGTAACCAATCTTGAGAAACGGTTCAGGAACATAGAGCGGAAAAAGAACATCAGCACAGCCGTAGCATTTGGATTCCTGGGATTCTTCGGAGCCCTGTGGTGTCCCTTTTACCCGTGGTGGATGGTTATGATAATCGCTCTCATTACGGGAGCTATCGGGTACAGGTTCCCTTTCATAGCACTAATATTCGTTAGTTTCGTTGCCATAGGCTCCACAGCATTTCAGACAGCGGAGTTCGGGCTGCTCTTCATGATTTTCGCCCTCATTGTCACTCTATGCTCGTTGTTCAACTGGAAATTCGGTTATCTATCGTTCCTGACAGTTTTTCTTTCCACCTTCGGAATCTCGTTCCTTGTTCCTGTTTTCTCGATCTTCCTTTTCTCTCTCTTTACAAGTATTACAGTCACTGTCTTATCAGGCCTTTTCCTCTCCATTGTGACTGCCACCGGTAACGTGATCAACCTATCGTTCATAGTATCACCGTACGCAACCGAAAAGAACAGTATAACAACATTCTCCAGGGTCCCCGGCGATCAAATATTTTCACCAACTAGTTACTTCAATGCTTTCGGCAGTATAAGAGATATCGACGGCGCTGCCATGACCAGTTTCATAAAGGACTATATGACCTCCATGGTGCCAATAATGCAGATATTGATATGGGTTCTAATGGTGCTGGTGGTATATCTTATCAAGAAAAAGATCGAATCCAGAAGCAATGGCCAAAAAGTGTTCATATATTCATTCACCGCAGGGGGTATACTGCTTGCTGCTACTATCGGAGGAATGTTCCTCGCCGATTTCAAGACAGATATTATCTTTTCATGGAAGTATATACTGGTTTACGTTCTTGTATTCCCAGTCCTTATGCTCGCAATCAATTTAGGCTTAATCCTGAGGGGAGCTTACTCCGAATTCTACACGGACAAGAAGACCGTTGGGGTGGGAACAAGGATATCGGATATGATGAGCTTCCGGAAATCGTCTTTCGAAAATGTTGGGGGGCTCAAGGGCGTCAAGAGTGAGATAACCGACTCAATGATAGGCCCGCTATTAAGGCCGGAAATGTCAAAAAAATATGGAGTAGTGCCACCCAAGGGCATGATACTGTTCGGTCCCCCTGGATGCGGGAAGACGCTGTTGATGCGGGTAATAGCCACCGAACTGAAGGTGGAGATGATCGGGGTCAAATGCTCCGACGTGATGTCGAAATGGTACGGCGAATCCGAGAATCTCATAAACGACCTTTTCAAGATAGCTCGGGAAAAACAGCCCTGCCTTCTGTTCCTGGACGAGATAGACGCAATAGCAAAACGAAGGGACTTCTACAGCGCCGACGACGTCACCCCGAGGCTGTTGAGCATAATGCTTTCCGAGATGGACGGCATGGATGAGTTCGCGGGAATCATAATAATCGCAGCCACAAACAAGCCCGAGTTGGTAGACCCTGCGTTGTTAAGACCCGGCAGGTTCGATAAAGTGATGTACGTGCCGCCGCCGGGACCCCGGGATCGGGTGGAGATATTGAAGATACACCTGAAGGGCAAGCCTACGCGGGGAAAGATCAATGTGAGAGAGATTGCGGAATTAACCGACGGGTATTCCGGAGCGGACCTTGCGAATCTTTGCCGAGAATGCGCAACACAGGCAATGAAACGGGCGCTTTCAACGAAGAAGAAAACCTCCATAACCATGGACGATTTCCATGATATGATCGACATTCTGAAGCCGTCCATCTCGAAGAAGATGCAGAAGGACTACATCGAGCTGCAGTCGCATTACGAGAGGAAGGTCCACAAGAGAATCGGAGAGGGAATTGGACTGACGAAAAAAAGCGGACGCGGTGAGGGTGAGAGGTCATACCGGGTGAGCCGGTACGATGGCGGTAAAAAGGATGATGAGGGGTGGGATGATGATTACGATGAAGAGGAAGAAGATGACTATGATGAACCGGAGAATGGGTGGGAGGAAGAAGACCTGCGTGGTAAGCGGCGGTACGGTGGAGGACGAAATGACGTGGACGATGACTGGGATTGATAATTATGATATGGACCGATTGGATGATAATAGCATTTATTGTGATCCTAGTGTTCATTGGGTTGAAATTCCCGGATCCCAGGAGGAACTGGCCCCTGACCGTAAAGAATACAGGGAAGCTCTTTGGTTTCACACTGGTGATAGCGGCCTTTTTCATTCTCGTGAACGTGGTAAAAAATAAAATTGATTGGCCCTCGGATGAAGTGGTCCTCTTTTACTTTATTCTGATCTGTTTTTTTATATTGCTTATACTGGGTATCTTCCTTCCAAAGGGTATAAAACTCAAGCGTAGCTGACTCCATCTTCACAATTCAACGATACACGCCGTAGGATATTTCCCGATAGTCTTCCCCTTTTCCAAGCTTGAACGATTTGACCTCTGAATTGACAGGATCCACCACCACTGCCGCGTGATAATCTTTCCGGAACATCCTTTTCTGTGTATCAACATCCGTGGGGGATAAAAAACAGGTGTGACCAGGGTGAGAGTGATACCACCCTACGAGAATAAAATCTTTTCCGGCCTTCTCTATTTCGTGCATCCTTTCGAACATGGGCGTGAAATCTTTTATTTTGACCGATATGATAGAGGAATCCAACTCCGAGGTGACAACCTCCTCAACCACAGTATACACATCGCCTTCGTGGGTGAAATGATCGCCAAGCAGAAATCCCAGGGCCTCGAGTTCCCGCTTCCCAATATCAATGCAGTGTTCCATCATGGCCCTGAACGCCTGCGATCTGAAATAGAGTTCCACTGGCTCAATAGGCATTAAAACAGGGAGTTCTTCATCCGTAGGGGAACTTTCCGAGGATGCCCGCTTTGCTCTGCATAATCTTAGATTATGCTTTACCTTCGAAAAACTGCGTTTTTCTACAGGTGCAGCAACAACTTGTCCTTGAGTAGCGGAGCTTGCATCGGAACTATTTTGGGCATCTGCAGCGTCATCTAAGGTTTCCTCCACTTTCGGGCCCGTTTCGGAAACCGGTTTTTCCCCAGCGCCAGTAATATTCGCTGATTGTATTTCCAGTTCCCGGTATTTCGAAGCCAGTTCCAACTCGCACATTTGGCGTATCTCGGCCACGACCTCTTCCGGAATGTCAGAAAGTTTGATATTTGAAATTTTTTTACGGTATTTAAGGTCCAGGGACATTTCGAGATCCCTGAGACGCTTGTCCGCCTTAAGCTTCATCACCCTTCCGATATCGCGTTTCAGATCGTTTACGAACCCGGTTATTATCGGAAGAAGTTTTATACGAGCCTCATCATCGATACCATCCACCGTTTCCTCCAGCATATCGAGAAGTTTTCTAACATCCGGATTCATAATGACAAACACCCGTGACCAGGACAATCAGCCTGGAAGTATTGCCGAGTAAAATTAAGAAATTACAGTACATCTAATAAAATTGCTAAACCATCAACCGACATTTCCTCTGGATTAACCGATCTTGTCAGCAATGGGTTCACATTTAGAAAGCCCGAGGATTGCGGATCTAAGGAGCCTCTCCGGGTTAAGAAATTTCAATAACCGCCTTCTGGGTCGGGAATCAACTCCAGCAGGTCCCCGTCGCGGATGGCAGACATCCCGATGGTGGTCTGTCCCCTAAGCACTTTCTTGCCGTATCTAAGCACGTAGGCGCCTGCTTCCTTTTCCCAGTAACTTGCCGCGCTTTCTATGGTCTCCTCGATGGAATTATCTTCTTCGAGGTCCATCTCCACTTTGCTGCCGGTGTCGGCATCCCGAATAGTAATGCGAATCGTCATATTTCGATCCTCCTGAATTTATTATAATTAATAGCTGGTTCGATGGCAATATACTACTAAACTATATTAAATCTTATTGTATAATTTCTGTAAACTACTGATGCTGAGGAGCGTTTATCGAGAAAGCGGAATGTTTGATTAAAGAGTCGGAGGGAAGGACGAGGAAAACGGGCCATTTCATTTCAATACTTCTGTGATCGGTTTAGCTCAAATGTAGTTTATCATCATCATACGACAAATGTTATCCGATCTACCTGAAAGTATTCTCATATCTGCCCGACAAATGTTCCCGACATCCATCGACAAATGTTCTAAGATTTCAGAAATCAGCCACTCCTCATTTCCATCTTACTTTCACTTTCTTATTCAGCAGCCAGTTCTAAAAAAGTTTTACTTTCACTTACCCCCCTCCCTCATAATTACATTTATATACTCGCCAATCATTTGTCTAATTTGTCATGGGATTTCCGTTACCTATGATCCACTTGAAAAAGATAAACGGGGTTGATATAATAAACAAACGAAAGGACACACGGAAACTGAAGGAATACAGAAAAGGAATAAAGGACATCGAAAGTAAATTGGATGATACGATCGGTAGGGCTGAAGCCAAATTATTACTTTACGTCATCATTTATCATTTCGACTGTTTTGGACGGCAGCAGCAGTTGATAAACACATACATGTCGTTAAAATACCACTGGGGTAACAAGAGAACCGCTAAAGTACTAAAAACCCTTTCGGATATTGGTGCGATCAATCGCTCTAGGTCCGAGGCTGACAACTGGACCTTGTTCTTTCTGGTCACAGAATTCCTCGAAGACTGCAGGGGAAGAATCATTCTGGCGGGGCTTGCGATCAAGGAACGAATTAGTAATTTCTATTCAGCGATATTCTCGATAAATCATAGAGGCAAAAATCGGGTCGCAACCTGAGTTATTCAGGCTGTTTATATCTACGTATTTGCGGTAAATAGATCGTTTAGTATCTAAACCGATCACGTATGTATTTCAATAGAAAATAATGTATCGTCAAATCATATCCCCGATAAAATCCGGCTATTCTTAGACGAGCTTGATGAATCAGGGGGAAAAATATATCCGTTATATTTATATAATATTCAACAATACCGATATATCCGTAACTTATTTATAGTATTGCGACATGAGATATATCGTATGAATGACGAAATATCAAAATCCCTGAGGGGTATAAAGGTCGAGCGATTATACCGAATATTACTTAGTACCCAAAAGAACAAGCTGACCTGGTACAGGATTGCAAAGCTCGGAGACGTCTCTTACGGGTGGGCACACCGAATACTGAAAAACCTTCAGGAAAAAGGAATAATCGAGGGCGGCACGGTGCGAAAGCCCCATGAGCTTTTCGAAATTTGGTCCGGCCGCCATACACCCGGATTATATCGTGAATACCACATCCAGATGCCAAAGAAGGTACTCGAAAATGCAAATATGAAATATGCTCTCACCACGTATTTTGCAGAACAATTGATGGGAAACTATCTGTTCCCACGAAAATTTGATCTTTATGTATTACTCGAAGACGCCCATGATTGGCATATTTACATGGCTGAAAACGGTTACGTCGGGAAAGGCAATGTCAGGATCATTCTAGGGGATGAACACGTCTTCTGGGATGGAAAGACAATCGAAAATTGGCCGACCGTTAGCATACAACAACTAATTGTCGATCTATTGAGAGAAGGAGCGGAATGTAACGAGGCAGCGGAGATATTGATATCGAGGTATTACGAGTAAGGATGATTATATGGCTTTGAGCCCGAATATAATGAAAATCATTAAGACCGATGTTGCAAGGGAAGCGGCAAAACATCTGGATATCGACATCGATACATTCACGGAAGTTCTGAAAGGATTATCAAATTGAACAATTCACGGTTCATTGAAATACAAAAATTGTCTAGCTTCCCTGAAACTCAGGGGAAAATCCTAATAAGAATAGATATATTATTACGGTCTGATTCCAAAATAGTCACATGTCGGTGTATGTATGAAAAAGCACTTTTTTAAACCCACCCGCCTCTATTCCACCCCAAAAAAGCGCCCCGAAACTACTTTTTTGGAAAAAGCAGCCCAAAAAAAGAAGGAGATAAAGCTCTCACAACTGACGAAAGAAAGAGGGATTGTAAATATTTCCAGTATTATAAAGAGGGGGCAGATCCTTCTGATAACCTCCATTCTCCTGATGAATGTGTTATTTCTTCTTCCCTCATTAATATTTATGCCCGTGAAAGCTCTTGATGTTGGTATGGATACGGACCTCAGTAATGCAGTCATGATATTCTCAAAGCGGAAACCATAATCAAACGCGACATCATCGGATATAAAACCAAATTGGATACAGTAAATATATAATAAATAATCGTATTACCCTCGTGAATCTTACCTTGTGGTATTTCGCCATATTGATAAGAGGTAATATAAATGAGCGAATTCAAAGCAGTAATAAACGATCCCCGGGACGGTAAAACATATCAAACCGTCATATCGGGTCATCACGCGAACTCACTGATCGGAAGAAAGATCGGAGATGAGTTCGATGGCATATTCGTGGGACTTCCCGGCTACAAACTAATGATCAGCGGCGGTAGCGACAAGAGCGGAGTACCCATGAGGGTGGAGATCCCCGGGACAGCACGGAAAAAAATATTGATATCCAAATCAACCGGGTTCCATCCCAAGAAGAAGGGGCAGAGAAGGAAGAAAGTGATACGGGGAAACACTATATCGGCCGAACTGTCGCAAGTGAACATGAAGATCACTGCGTTCGGTTCCAAGGACCTGGCCCTATTAACCAATAACGAGGAGAAGAAATGAAGGTTTCAACTCAGCCGGAAGTGAATATAGGGATGGTCGGTCACGTTGACCATGGCAAGACCACTCTCACTGAGAAGCTTTCGCATGTATGGACCGACAAGCACAGCGAGGAGATAAAGCGCGGTATCTCCATTAGATTGGGATACGCAGACGCAGCTTTCTACAAATGTTCCAAATGTCCCGTGCCCAGTTGTTATACCACAGATGCCACCTGCCCAAATTGCGAAGGAGAGACCGAACTTCTCAGAGCCGTATCCTTCGTGGATGCCCCTGGCCACGAAACCCTCATGGCCACCATGCTCTCAGGGGCCGCACTTATGGACGGTGCTCTCCTTCTGATAGCCGCTAACGAGAAGTGCCCGCAAACCCAGACCAAGGAACATCTTATGGCCCTAGCGATATCCGAGGTAAATAATATCATTATCGTCCAGAACAAGATCGATCTCGTGTCTGAAAAAGAGGTCAGGGCGAATTACAAGCAGATCAAGGAATTCATAAAAGGGACCATAGCCGAAGATGCCCCAATAATTCCGATATCGGCCCATCACGATGTCAATATCGACGTTCTAATTCAGATGATAGAAAAGGTTATCGTCACCGCCAGCTATGACGAGGATAAACCGGCCCGGATGCATGTGGCGCGATCCTTCGATGTCAACAAACCCGGAAGCTCACCGGATGAGCTGATCGGAGGGGTTCTCGGCGGTTCTCTATCCCAGGGAATCCTGGAAGTGGGTGACGAAGTAGACATCCGACCCACGAGGAACATAAAGATCGACAAACAGGATTATTCTTTCAAAACACTTAGAACAAAAATAACTTCACTGATATCCGGCGGGAGTCAATTCGATAAATTGAAACCCGGTGGCCTGATCGGTATAAGCACCACTCTCGACCCCACTTTTACAAAATCCGATTCTCTTATAGGTACGGTAATCGGAAAGAAGGGAACCCTTCCCCCAACGCTTACCACGTTTCTCATACAGTGTCACCTGCTGGATCTGGTGGTAGGAATGGACCGTAAGATAAACGTCGAGAACATAAAGATGAACGAACCTCTTATGCTGACGGTGGGTTCGGCAACCACTGTGGGTATAGTGTCCAGCATAAGGAAGAAAGAAACCGTGGAAGTACGCCTTAAACTTCCGGTATGTGCCGAGAAAGAAGAGAGGGTCGCCATATCCAGGCGTGTGGGGGGGAGATGGAGATTGATAGGGTATGGCATTATCAAGTGACCCGACGAATACGAGCCACAATCCACAGTCCGGATACAGCCCGGTTATTTTCGATACCAACAGTCTTATGATGCCTTTCCAGTTCAAAGTTAATATAGACCTTGAATTGGACCGCTTGATGGGATTCTGGTATGGTATAGTACCAAGTTGCGTTATCGACGAACTTGCCGGTCTCTCGAAAACCTATCCACATGCCAGGGCCGCCCGGAAACTCGCTGAAAAATACGAGATTGTCGAAACAAAAGCAGCAGGGGATGATGGGGTGCTGGAGGCCGTCCGGAAAACCGGAGGAATTCTTCTAACCAACGATAAAGAATTGAAGAAAAGGGCGATCACCTTCGGGTCAAAGGTAATCTACTTACGCAAAAAGAAATATTTAGTCATCTCGGGGGAATGATTTTTTTCTGACGGAACGGGATGGCTCATTCTTCCTGCTGAAACGATTCAATATGGAATATATATTGCTCAGAAATGATCCAATATGGCCGTTGGTATCCATCTCCCCAGCCTCCTTTTGAATGGCAGGTTTCCAATCCTGTCCGGGAGGTAACGCCATTAGCGGTTTTTGAGGCAAGTTCTGTTGCAAGGTCAATGGTTTTTTCAAATTCAAGGGATAGAGACTATTCCTCATTCGCTCATATAAAATAGCAGCCACGGCCGGAGTTATTCCATTTTTGTAAATATATTCCAGCTGCTTATAGTCCCAGGTGTTCTCAGGGACCCCTGGAGGAATGTAGGATACATTGTCCAGAATATGGTGGCTCTGGTGTAAAACATGGGTGGAATCCCCAAAGTGGCTCTGCTTGTATTTTACCGGACTTTCCCTGTTATGGTAGTGAACGTTCGCCTCCGAGCGATCCGGTTCCCAATCCACACTGGGCTTGGTGCGTTCCTTGTAATAATCCAGTTTGGCTGCATAAGGATCCCCCATTCCCTGGATGAACTTATCCAACTTTGGTAAGAGCACCTTATTCTTCAGGTGAGTGGGGAATGATGAATATTCGGGAAAAGAGGACTGACGAACGTTATCCACCAAAGGGACAATGTTGCCCCAACTTGTCTCGGTATATCTGATAATGCCTCGGATCATTCCCTGATATACTATTGTTACAAGTCCATTGGAGCGGATCATCAATGCCAGTGCTTTGAATCGTTTGGTCACATTTATCGCCGTAGACCTTCTCACACCGCCATGGGTCCGTTTATAGTCGTAGTTCTTTTTAAAATCAAGAGGTAGGGCACAGTTGTTATCGATAAGTTTGCCTTTCCTATCAATGAGTATGGCACCATCCTCGATTCCGTAATGGATGATCAAATCTTCAACTTCGGGCGCAAAAGCATATCTTCCCGCGCTGTAGTCAAGACGATTGTTCAATATCTTCTCGTAATTGGACTTGATTTTTTTTCTTGAGACCATAACGAGCATTCCACCGTGTTTCCTCTTCACGGCGCGGAAACCCATTTTAGCGCCCAACCAAATCAATTTTTCCACGAGCTTGTCATCAAATTCCTTGAACTTATTACTGCTAATATATTGCGAGATCAGCATTCGAATACCTCCCTCTGGCATTGGGATTTTCAATGCTGTGTTCGATCTGAAATTCATCAATTCCTTTTCGGGCTACACTTTCAACCGTGATGATACGGCAGACTGCCCGGAGAAGTTTTGAAGGTACATTAATTTTGAGCACAATGGGCCCATCCCTAAGCCCCAATCAGATTGCACAACAATTAACCTTTTCCACAGGTGGTATAAAAACTTTTCCATCCCGGGAGTTGATTATGATACTACCTTTATAAACCACCGACTACGACGTTAATAATACCTTGCCGATCTGTGTTTTAGGGGATATTTTTTCGCGCTTTGACCGCCTCGATATGAGCCAATCTCAGTGGCTCGGGTATCTTGAAAATACACATGCGCCTAACCAATTCAATAGTGCTTTCAAAGGAAACGCGGTGACCCGGGGAAACGTATATCGATCTCTTCGCCCTTTTCGATGACAAGAACGAATATCCGGCAAGCCTTCCATCAATATATATCTCCTTCAGTTTCGGATCATCGGCATCCTTCACGGTCCCGCACAATCCACCCTTGGCCACCCCAATTGTGGGCTTCTCAAGCTTTATCCCGGTATGGCTTGCAAGGCCCATCCTCTCAGGATGCAGAACACCGTTGCCGTCCACCATCAGGATATCGAATTTATTATTTTTCTTCACCAATTTTTCTATGACAGGAAACTCCCGGTACGATAGATAGGTGGGTATGTAGGGAAAATCGATTTCAAGCTCAGCAATGTCCAGGCTCACGGGGGAAGCTTTATCCATATCCCAAACAACCATGGCACCAAATGCAGTCTGAGTATCTTTCTTTTCGTCAGGTACGTATGCAACATCCACACCAGCGATCAGCCTGGTCCCGTCGAATCGGTCCTCCAGCACTATCTTGAGAGCGTTCTTTCTTTGCTCATCCCTGAGTTCAGCCAGGGGATTCCGGGTGTCGAAATCGGTAAACTTTATTCGATCAAAATCTTCCACTTTTCCATTGCTTACCCCAACACCTTCTTCAGCCAACAAGCTTATTTTGTTATCGATACCCGTACCAAAACCACCAATTCCCCCGTCGCTCATCACCACCCTGTGGCACGGTACTTTAGGCGCATAAATGTTGTGATGCAGCATTAGACCCACCGCTCTTGCAGCTCTCTTGTCACCAAGGGCTATTGCGATGCTGCCATAGGTAGATACCCGGCCCCGGGGTATCTGTCTCACAGCATCGTAAAAGTGCTTAAGCAGCTTCATACATGGCCTAACAGCATGGCTCGATAAAAAACTTTGGTCCCATGGATCCTTCGAGACCTGTCGGTAAGACAAATCTCAGATTATGTCAGCGTTGCCCGCTTCATAATTTGGGTGAAAACTTCACATGTCTTTCCTAAAAAAAATCCGCCGAAAGTTTAATCAATCGTGAACTCCTACCGTTTTTCGATGTCGGTAGTCTATTTTCATCCTCTGCGTGAAGAACATACCGAAGGAGAGGTATTAACCGGAATTGAAAAGCTATATAAAGAGGCCGGATTCACAAAAATAATGAGGAAAAAGGATTTCTGCGCGGTGAAACTTCATTTTGGTGAAGAAGGGAATCTCAATTATCTGTCTCCAGCTTACGTGAAAAAAACGGTATCGCTTCTCAAGACCGGCGGAGTCAAGCCGTTTCTCACGGATGCCAATACCATATACCGAGGGTCCCGGGCCAACTCGGTGGATCACCTGAACGTCGCCTACAAGCATGGTTTTTTGCCCGCGGATACTGGCGCACCCGTCATAATCGCAGACGGATTGACCGGAAAGGATTATCGTGCTATAAAAATTGATAAGAAGCATTTCCGGAAGGTGAAAATCGGGTCAGCCGCGTTGGATTGCGATTCCATGATGGTATTGACACATTTCAAGGGCCACATGCTTGCGGGATTCGGCGGGGCCCTGAAGAACGTCGGAATGGGACTGGCCTCGAGAAGTGGAAAACAGGAACAACATAGTGATGTCAAACCAAAGGTAATACCGACTCTATGTACGCTTTGTCTGGCTTGCATCGGAGCTTGCCCTGCGAATGCAATCAGGGAGGGTGGCGGTTCCGCCCGTATAAAGCCGGACATATGCATAGGGTGCGGGGAATGCACGGCAGTTTGCATGAGCGGGGCGATAAAGGTGAGGTGGGCCACTGACAACCGGACCTTCCAGGAAAAGATGATTGAATACGCTTATGGAATACTTACCCGCCTAGCAAACCGGGTGGCATTCATCAATTTCCTTATCAACATAACCCCGCACTGCGACTGTATGGAAACCGACGACCCGCCAATGGTCAGTGATATCGGAATTTTGGCATCCCGGGATCCGGTTAGCCTGGACCGGGCCTGTGCCGATCTCGTGAATACTAGAGAAGGACTTGCAAGCTCGAACTTCGGAAAAAAAATTAATGCTATATCGGCGGGGCATGACAAATTCAGGGAGATCCACAACATCGATTGGAGCCACCAGTTGAAATATGCGGAAAAGCTCGGAATGGGTGAATATAATTACGATCTCGTGGAAGTCGGATAGGAATGCTGAAGTATTCGATATTATATATAACGGTAATATACGGAGGGGAGCCGTATGGACGCGAAAGCAAATAAAATAATGATAATCGATGACGAGATAGACGTGGTAGATGCCCTCTACCTGACCCTTATAGAGGCGAAGGAATTCGACTGTGAGATCACCACGGCCTTGAATGGGAAGGCCGGGTTGTTCGAGCTCGGTAAAAATGAATTCGATCTGGTACTCAGCGATTACCGAATGCCGGATATGAACGGCGTGGAGTTCCTTGTAAAAGTTAAGGAAATTTGTCCCGAAACGATCAGAATGCTCATCACTGGTTACTCGGATATCAGTGTTGCCAAGGAAGCCATTAACAAGGCCCATGTTTACAGTTACATCGAGAAACCCTGGGACAACGAAGAACTTCGCCTGAACATTTCAGAGGCCCTAAAGCGCAAGTTGGAACGGGAAGCGAAAAATATAACGGAGATCGACAGGGTTGGAGACGCCATACGCGTGGTTGACGAGTTCCGGAGCAACGTATTGACCGAACAAAAATTGATGTTCAGTTTCACTAGCATCCCAGAATTGAATAAATTTTCATTTAAAATTAAGAGGATGAAAAACGTTCACATTAAGGACTTTCACGTGTTCGAGAACAGGTATATAATTTCTGTGATGATCTTACCGGAGATGTTCGACTTTATACCATAGTGTTGTACATTTTTGCGTTTCATTTTTTTCCAAGGGCAGCCAGGGCTTCAAGTGCCGTTGCTTCCTCCACAGTGAAATCGTTCTTTTGGGAAATCTCCAATCCCCTGCGATAATATTCAACTGCCATTTTTCTTTGACCCATGCACTGGTAGGCTTCTCCCAGGTTATTGCAGGCTATGGCCGAGATATGCGACTTTCCGAGGCTCGTAGAAATTTCAAAACCTTTCCTGAACATCACCACGGCGTCCGTATAGTCCTCATTATTGAATGATATGATGCCTAGGTTGTTATAGGCTCTTGCAAGCCCCTCCCTGTCATCAAGTTCCAAGCATGCCGCCATGGCTTCAAGATGCGCGTTCCGGGCCTGTTCGGTTTTTCCAATATCCGCGTACAGAACGCCCAGGTTGCTCAACACTTTCACCATGTATTTACGATCACTGCAGCCCCCGGCAATTTCCGCGGCCCTGTTGTATTGATCCAATGCAAGATCATATTTTTCACTGCGATACGCGATTATTCCAAGACCGTTCCTGGCTTTTGCATACACGAGGTCCGTAATACCGGAACCCTTCTTCGATTCCACAACCTCATCCAGCAGACTCCGGGCATCTTCCAGCCTCCCGGTAAATGTGAGAAGATTTCCCTTCAGGCATTTCAACGACAAATATACATCTTCAGGAAGTTTCAGCTTTGCCTCATGAACCGATTTCAGGATCCGATCAATGGATTCCAGTACTTCGTGGATATATCCTTCCCCGTAAAGTGAAGTTCCAAAATCTAAAATAACATTCGCAGCCTCTGGAAAACCGCCCGATTCAAGGAAATGAGAAACACTCTCCAGGGCAAAATGCAAGTCACCGATCCGGGATTCCTCCAACAGATGAAGTCCGATTATACGGTGGATCTCTTTTTTGCGTTGTGGCGATATCCGACTCCCCATTACTTCGCGGAGCACATCATGAATAAGATAACCTTCCTCGGTTTCCTTGATTAGAGACCTCTCTAAAAGTGAATCCAATGTTCGATAGTCCCCTCCTTCGGGAAACAGGCCCATGGTGGGGATCTCCGCCCGGTAAAAGGCTCCCAATTCCAGCATTCTCTGTTGTTCGGAAGTCAGTCCCTTCAACACCTCTTCCCTGAAAAACCGGGAAATATTCCTGTTAACGTCCTTGCCGTATATCCCGCCTTTCATCAATTCCAGTGTCAGGGGATGACCCCCGGTAATCCGGTATATTTCGTCCTCACTGGATTTATTCGAATCCGGGTCCAGAAGTCCCCATCTGGCAATTAAAGAAGTGCAATCATCATAATCCAGACCCCGCAGGGGTATTTCCTTAATACTTTTTTTGACAAGAACTTCTTTACGATCATAGAATTGTGGTATCCTCCGCGATAATATCAATAACTTAATATCGTTCACAGTTGAAGCCAATTTGGCGAATATCTGACATATACTGATGTGTTTTTCCTGGAGTTTGTGTGTGTCATCGAGCACAAGCAATATACTTTAACTCCGGAATCCTTCCTTCATCACGCGATAAGCGGTGTCAAGGTCCAGTTCATACGCTCCCTTTACGTAGGTTGATAATTCCGATCGTCCTAGCTTGGAGAGGAATTCCGCAACGAAAGTAATGATGGCCCTTGGAGTAGACCAGCTCTCGCAAGTATACCAGAAGAGATGGTGGGTTTTTCTTGCCTTGGTGGAGAACTTAAAACCAAGGGAAGTTTTCCCGATCCCCGCAATCCCCTGGATCACACAGATACGGCACTCTTCGGATGACAACCACGAAGCGAGTTCTTCTTTCTCTTTCGTTCTGCCGGTAAAATCGGG
This sequence comes from Thermoplasmatota archaeon, assembly GCA_030740765.1. GTDB lineage: Archaea > Thermoplasmatota > Penumbrarchaeia > JASLWR01 > JASLWR01 > JASLWR01. The sequence goes on along the minus strand of JASLWR010000005.1, from coordinate 38,741 downwards.
ACATGGTAATATGTTTTCGATAAGGAATATATTCTGTTTTTTGGTATCTTCATTTTTTCTCGGTGCCCGGATCTCGGCAATGTCGACGAAACCGCAACTCTTGATACGAGCAAGGATTTTAACCAAGCTGATCTCTCTTTTATTGCGTGAGAGGATAGCGGCAATTGTATCCGTTTGGAATTCATCTCCGATTCTCACCCGTATCTCGACGTCCATGAGACCTTTTCTCAGTGATACTGCATTTGTAAATCCTTCATGAGTGAGTGAATAGGCTTTCATTCTCCTTCTCTTGTTCTCGATATGGCTCAATTTTTCTGTAATAAGTACTTTCTCACCCAGTTGTTTAAGGCAATACGAGATGTGACTCCTCTTCACATCCACACACAAGGCAATTCCTTCTTGAGTAAGTTCAAGCGGTCGGGTGTATTCTTCCGATAACTGGAAATGGTCAAGCAGATGAAGCAGAACTCTTTCAGGGATGGTTATTCGGTCCATCTGCTTTGTCATGCAAGAGTCCATGGTAACTATAAACCTCCATGATGACTTAAATGTTTTTACAATATTATTACGGTCAATTCAGTTTTTGCATGTAGACGACACTTACTGTAAAGCGTAATAATGTTAAGCATCATAGTGAATCCTTGAACTTATGGAATTATCGATAATTTTTTTTCGGAAATGCCTAAGGTCGAGTTTAGCCGAATGAATGCATGTCGGAATCGATTATATCCGCTGAAACCTGGCGTAAAAATCACTGACGAAATAATTTTATCTAACAATCAAAATAGTGCACCAACTGCGACAAAAATTATTCCGAATAATTTGAAGATAGAGGAAAAAATGAGTCCACATTTTTTGAAAAAAAATTAAAAAAGAATGGGCAGTAAACTGCCCAATTATTATTCAATCAGTCCCGGAACTTTTTGAAGGCTGCGGCGACGATCACCAGAGCCAAGAGGGCGAACATGGGTTCGAAACCCGGTATATACATACCCTTGTCACGCACAAAGAAATCAAAGTACTGTGTTTCGGGCATCGCACTTTGAGCCTGAATACTTGTATCCGATTTTACGACTAATTCAATTCTTGTAACCCGATTTCGATAGAGGGTCCAATCCTGCGGTGGAGTGACTGAGAATTTTATCACTTGTTCCTTTTTTTCCTCAAGCATCATTGTTCGAGTTCCCAGAGAAATTACCCATTCGTCATCAGTCAATGCTTCCTGGTTAGGAATATCCAGTGAAATACGATCTTGGGAATTACCTTCATTCTTCACCGTAACTGCAAATATAATAGGGTCGCCGGGGGATATCTCGATGTATGGTTCTGTGCATGATACTCTTAACTGGTAATACGGCTCAATAGTGATAATGCCTCCTGCTGGCGCAATATTGGATAGAAGCGCTCCAGGAATGGTATTAACAGTTCCCGAAACCTGAACATTCCCCTGAGTTGTAAATGATTGGAAGTTTGGTACTTTTACCACCACAGTGAAGGGTAATGGAGAAGGATTTTGAGCCTCAAAGGTCAGGGTAGACGGGGTAATCGAAGTCACCCAGGGAGATTCAGCAGTAAGTTTGACCACGATCAATTGAACGTTTGAACCCGGACCTATCATCTGAACCGATACTACACCGGAGAATGTAACAATTCCATTTTCCCCGGGACCAACTTTGGCAGTCTGTTCAGGGTTATCGAGCGCGATTGTCGCAACGGGTTGGGCTGCTTCCGCTTCGCCCGGTACTTCTACCATTCCTATGAAAAAAGCTCCGATCAACACAAAGCTCATCAATAACAGTTTTATTTGGGTGTCTCTCATACATACCACCTTAAAGCCAGACGGATTTCGGTTTCGTAATCCGTTGTTCTTTATATAAGTTTTTTCTTAAAATGTAACGTCTTTGGAGACATATCGGCAACATTTCAAGACTATAATCCAGGATTTATTTTCGTCGGGACTCAAAAAGACAAGACCGATATGCTTGGCTTTTCAAGTTAGGTCACCACCTGACAAGGTTTGACCGGTAACGCCGGGGCAAGTCAGATGTGCTCTTGAGTACATCGACATAGGTGAGCCAGTAGGATCGCCCGGGTTATAAGATAGTATATGTATTCCGATATATTAAAGGATATTTGTACATCCATTGCCACACTATTTAAAACTTTCTAAATATAGCATCCCTTGATTGGATGAGTTCCCCAGGTACATATTGACCGGATTACAGGGAAATATGGTTAAAACGACAAAAGAAAAACCACTGTAAAATAAATTAGAAGGTTTTCCCTGTCAAAAATGACAAAACACTTAAATCCTTTTTTTCCATTCTGGCTTTCAATCTCTAGGAGGTAAACAAAATGCCAGCAGTAGTTGACGAGGAAAATTGTGTCGGTTGCGGCGCCTGTGTGGACGTATGCCCGACTGAAGCTATCACGATGAACGATGTCGCTCACATTGACCCAGAAACCTGTACTGATTGCGGAACTTGCGTGGAGGAATGTCCCTCGGAAGCAATCTCCTTGAAATAAATACAGCAGATTATAAACTGAATAACTGCTATTCTTTTTTTCTTTTTTTTTTATACGGGAGAGCCGTAGGCAGCTTTCGGCAGGAATATCCTTCTTCTTGAACAGAGATACCTTACCGGCAAGAATGATTATGGCAAATAATAGTAAACCAATAAAATCCGCCACGTTGAATACCTTATCATAGAATATCATGGATAGGTACCAGTACGTCTCAAGGCAAATGTATTTCAACCATTTCAGGCTATCCACGATACTGGCAAGCTGTTTTATAGCGGTTGATCTGAGAGCAATCAGGAAGGTTCGTGATAAATTTGTTTGCCGGGTATTGAAAAAACGAAAAAAATTAAATAAAAAATGGGCCTGGCCGGATTCGAACCGGCGACCGCCCGGTTATGAGCCGGGTGCTCCACCAAGCTAAGCTACAGGCCCATTTGTGAGCGCAGTGAGCAAGTGGGACTGTCAGATGTGAGCCGAAAAGGCTTACATCGATACAGGCCCAAGGAATACCAAATGGAAATTTAATAATATGCGCCGCCGACCGGATTCGAACCGGTGACCTCACGGTTAACAGCCGTGTGCTTCCACCAACTGAGCTACGGCGGCATATATGGGTGATAATTTCAAGGCTGAGGTATGAAAGCTCATATATAAAAAAATTTGTTCATTTTTAATGATTTATCAGGTGATTTCTCGAAAGAAAAATATCCCCGTGGGGATTTTGGAAGCTAAATATTATGATGAAATGATAATCATTCGAAATCGATCTGATTTATTACTTTTTAACCTGCTTTTTCATTGTCTTTTTTATCGCCTTTTTGGCCGGTTTCACAACTTTCTTCGCAGGTTTCGAGATGGATTTTTTCGCTTTTATTATCCCTTTTTTTCCAAGCACATTTTTCTTTTCCGATTTCGTTGTAGTGGCTTTAATTGGCTTCTTGGCTTTTGGTACCGCTTTTTTTATAGGTTTTGCTGCCGGGGTTGCTTTATCCCTGGTCACCGGTTTCCCAGCCTTTTTGGCTTTAATACTGGTCTTTGTCTTTGGGACCGGCTTTATAGCGGTCTTGGTAGACAAAGGGGACTTCTTTGGCTTCGTTACCTTCACCGGTTTCCTGATGGTCTTCTTGGACGGTTTTTTTATTAGCACCTTTCTTGGTTTTTCCGTATCTTCGTCCTCAATAATAGGCTCAACTTCAAGCGGCTCCACTTCCATGGGTGCTGTGAAAAGTTCCATCTTTATTGGTACCATTTCGGGTTTCTTCTCGGCTTTCTTCTTTTCAAGCTGGGCCAGTTTCTTCTTTTTTATGGTTTCCATCATTTTCTTTTTCATCATTCCAACGGTGGATTCAAATTTATCCAGGTCCATATCGGGTTTGGCAAGCATCTTTATGGTCGAGATCTTTATCCCCATTTCAGAATGGGTCATTGCTTCCTCGGGATATAACCTGGCCCAGACCGTCCAGAGCATCTTTTGTTCTGGTTTATTAGAAGGTTGTCCGGGTAGTTTATCCAGGAATTCTTCCAGCTTTGTTATGTCATCCGAATCAGCAGCCATTCTACCACCATATGCCTATCGGAAAGGTAACTGACTTTTCATATTTTAAACCTATCCCCGCTAACCTGCCTTAAATAGAAAAAAATCATATTTAATAAACGTTATTTAAATTACACACGATATAAAATAAAAATGGGCCAAGCCGGATCACGAACTAAATCTTTTTGATAACTTGTTTGCGCAGGGCGCCCCTCGCAAAAAGATTCAGAACAACCCAAAACTCGGGGCGCCCTGCTCAACAAGCTCCTCGCATAGCTCGGAGAAAGATTTTAATTTAAAAAAAAATGGGCCAAGCCGGATTCGAACCGGCGATCACCGCCTTGTAAGGGCGGCATCATAACCACCTAGACCATTGGCCCATATCATATCTGTTTTTTGTAATTGCAAGGGCGGCATCAGGAGCCAGGACACTTCCTGGCGACTTAGGTGTGAACCGAAGCCCGAAGGGCTGTTTACACCGAGAGGAGCCAACACACTTGTTGGCGACCCAGATGTGGACCGACCAGAGGGAGGTATACATCGAGGTAACCACCTAGACCATTGGCCCATATTATATCTGTTTTTTTCTTAGAGCGGCATCGGGAGCCAATCCAATCTGTCAGCAAATATTGGTGTAATATTAAAAATTTATCCAATAATTGAACCGAACGTAAACCACTGAGGACTCCGATTAAATATCAGGACCAGATATAAATATATCTCACCGGATACCGGTAATCATGACGATCCTAGTTACAAATGATGATTCTGTGGATAGCCCTGGCATTTATGGTCTAATATCCGCAGCATCGAGACTGGATGATGTAATAACCGTAGCGCCCAAGAGTCCCAAGAGCGGCGTTTCCAAATCTATGACCTTCCACAAGATGCTAAGGGCAAATGAGCGCATGATTGAAATAGATGGAAAAGATAGAAAGCTCATATCAGTCAGCGGCACTCCTGCCGATTGTGTATTGTTTGCATTGGGCCAATTTCCACAGAAAAATATATCGCTAGTGTTGTCAGGAGTAAATCCAGGAGACAATACCTCATATCACTCAATATTTACATCCGGTACCCTGGGGGCGTGTATCGAGGGGGCGCTTATGGGTCTTCCCGCGATTTCATTCTCACACCAGTCTCGCCCGGAGAACTGGTTCAACCACAATGGTTTCCAACTGGAAAACGAAGTGATCGACCTAATGGAAATGATAATACGAAAAGCAATGGAGAAAGGATTACCTCCAAACACAAATATCATATCGGTGAACATTCCCATGTATTATACGAAGGAGACTCAAATTATGGTCCGGCCACCGCAGACACTTCGCTTCGAGAACAATGTGATATGGGAAAAGGATCCTCTGGGAAACGATTACTTCTGGTTGGGCGGCAAAGAGCATAGCGAAAAAGTAAGAGGAAAGGATTGCTGGGAATTGATTGAAAAAGGTAACGTTGTAATTACACCATTGGACATAGGATTATACGCCGATTCGGATGTTGAAACAATACGAAAATGGTTCGAATAACTACATACCAGGCAGGTTACCGCCCTTGAACTGCTTCATCAGCTTCTTTCTCATCTTTCGGTCGGATGTCAAACCCTTCATGGCCTTCTTCGACATCTTGTGATATTTTAATAATGCCTTAACATCCTTCGGCTCCACACCGGCCCCGCGGGAAATCCGGCGTAACCGTGAATGTTTAATAATTTCCGGCTTTTCCATTTCTTCATCTGTCATGGAATCCATTACAACTCGAAATTTCTTCAGGTTTTCCTTTGCTTGTGATACTGCTTGATCGGACATGCCCCCGGACATGCCTGCCGGACCGATGGGTAACATGCTCATCACTTTCTGAAGAGGCCCCATCTTCGTTAACATCTCCATCTGTTGGTACATCTCCTTCAGGGTGAACTTGCCGGTCATAAGTTTCTTGGCGCTCTCTTCGAGAGAATCCTCATCCATTACCTCTTGGGCCTTCTCGAGAAGCGTTTGTATATCTCCCATACCAAGCAGCCGAGAGATAAACCTGGGCGGATCGAACATCTCCAGGTCATCCATGTGCTCTCCTATGCCGATGAACACGATGGGTGCTTTCGTTACCGATACTGCGGATATCGCCCCGCCGCCCTTGGCAGTACCATCGAGCTTTGTCATTATCACCCCAGTAATATGAACCGTCTCGTGGAACGCTTTCGCCTGTGGGCCGGCCTGCTGCCCCACAGCCGCATCTATCACGAGAAATCTCTCATCGGCTTTCGAGACCTTGTAGATGTTCTCCATCTCATCAATGAGGTCCTGTTCGAGAGAATGTCGCCCTGAGGTATCGATTATCACAATATCCTTCTTTAGCATTTTTTTTAAGCCTCTCTCGACTATGGAAACAGCATCCTTGTTGCCGGGTTCACCGTATATCGGGACCTTTGCCTGCTCCCCCAACTGGGCTAGCTGCTCGTACGCAGCTGGACGGTGAACATCTCCGGCAATTACTCCAACCTGAAGACCCTTTTTGGAAAAAAATTTCGACAACTTGCCGATGGTGGTGGTCTTTCCCTGCCCGTAGAGGCCCACCATCATTATCACGTGTTTCTTGAGAGAAACCTCCCTTGCCCCACCCAGTACACCTACAAGCTCATCGTAGATTATCCTTATGACGTGTTCCCTGCCGCTCATGCCAGCAAGAGGTTTTTCCTCCAATGCCCTTCGCTCAACTTCCTTTGTCAGTTTAAGAACAAGCTTAACGTTGACATCCGCTGAAAGAAGCGCTCTCTGAATATCGCGGACGATCTCCTTTATGAGATTCTTATCGATGTGGGACGCCTTTGCGATCTTTTTGAGCGTATTGCGAAGGGATTCGCCTAAATTTTTCAGTACCATGGATAACACCATCAATTGCAGGGACCGTCAACTGTTTAGTCCAACATAAATCCATTCCTATATAAAAATCCTTATTGAGAAAAAGTGTACATTTGCAACATTTATGCAGAGATTCCAAAAAAGGTACCGGCCGATTCTATTTCATATATCACGAAATATTGAAACCGATTTAAAATTGTTAAGACCTACCATTCTTCCTCGCCCGTTAGATACCTGTGCATCGATGCCGCGGATTTTCTTCCTGCGCCCATTGCCAGTATCACGGTTGCTGAACCCGTTACAATATCTCCACCGGCCCAAACGCCTTTTTTGGACGTTTTGCCGTCATCATCCGCAACGATATACCCCCACCGGTTCAGTTCGATCTCAGGCTCGGAGGACGTTAGGATGGGATTGGGCCCTGCACCTATTGCTATCACTGCCAGATCGGCCTCAAGAATGAAATTGGAACCTTCCAGAGGGACTGGCCGCCTTCGGCCCGAATCGTCCGGTTCACCCAGTTCCATGCGAATGCACTCCATTGCAACTAGCTTACCTTCGTCATCCCCAATGAACCTGATTGGAGTTGTGAGAAAATCGAACATGACGCCTTCCTCCTCAGCATGGTGTATCTCTTCTGTTCTCGCAGGTAGCTCTTCATGGCTCCTCCGGTAAATAATATGCGCTTCCTCGGCACCCAGTCGTAGTCCCGTTCTCACAGAATCCATTGCAACGTTCCCACCACCCATGACACACACCTTTTTGCCCTGCGCTATGGGGGTATCATAGTTCGGGAAATCATAGGCCTTCATCAGGTTGGATCGTGTAAGATATTCATTTGCAGAAAATATACCAAGGAGATTCTCACCCTCGATCCCCATGAAACGGGGGGCTCCTGCACCGATACCGACGTAAATTGCATCGAAACCTTCTTCAGCCATCAATTCGTCCAATGAATATATTTTGCCGATTATATGATTGGTGTGTATCTTGACGCCCAAGTCTTCCATGCATTTGATCTCGTAATCTACGATGGCCTTTGGCAGGCGGAATTCCGGGATACCGTAAACCAGAACGCCTCCGGCCTTGTGAAACGCCTCGTAGATGTGAACTTCGTGACCCAATCTCATCATATCCGCAGCCACAGTTAGCCCGCCTGGGCCGGAGCCCACAACCGCTACTTTCTTCCCTGTGGGCGGCGAACAGTTAACACAGCATCTATCCATTGAATTTCGCTCAAGATCTGCCACATAACGTTCTAGATAACCTATTCCCACCGGTTCTTTGCTGACCTTGTTCTGTGTGCAAGGTCCCTCGCACTGTACCTCCTGTGGGCACACACGGCCCGTTATAGCAGGTAGAGCATTGTCCGCCTTAATTATTTCGAGGGCTTCCATGAACTTGCCCTCCGATATCTTATCCAGGAACTCGGGTACGCGAATTTTCACGGGACAACCCTTGACACAGGGCGATGAAGGGCAGAGAAGACAACGCTCGGCCTCCGATATAGCGGTTTCAGCATCATAGCCCAGGTTTACTTCGTCGAAGTTCCTTGCCCTCGCCAGTGGGTCCTGTTCGGTCATCTTGTTCCGATGGGTCTTCATTCGCGCTTTCTTGTCCTGAACCGGGAGACGCCTGCCTTCGTACTTGTATCCACCCATCTAATCCTCACACTCCATATGAAACTTATCGTAAGAACACTTTTCCTCATTGAGATACGCTCTCTGTCTTGTCGTCAACAGATTCCAGTCGACCTCATGTCCATCGAATTCCGGTCCATCGATGCATGTGAACTTTGTCTTGCCGTGGACACAGACCCTGCAAGCTCCGCACATCCCCGTGCCGTCTATCATTATGGGATTCAGACTTACGATGGTTTTTACTCCAAAGGGTTTGGTCGTCAGAGCGCAGAACTTCATCATAATACCTGGGCCGATGGAGTAAACCCGGCTAATTATTTTATCGTGATCGGCTTCCAGAAGTTCCTTGAGAGGTTCGGTTACCAGTCCCTTTCTGCCGAAAGATCCGTCATCGGTGGTGATGATATGCTCATTGCTGACAGAAGCAAGTTTATCCTGCCAGAACAACAAATCCTTCGAGCGGGCCCCATGGATCGAGATTACCTTATTACCTCTTTCCTTCAAACTCTTGGCAATAGGGTATATGGGAGCAGTTCCCACACCGCCTGCCACCATGATCACAGCCCCGTAATCTTCGATATCGGATGCATGGCCCAGAGGACCCAGGACCGCAAAAAGATCATCGCCTTCTTCCAATTGGGAGAGTCTCAATGAAGAAGTTCCAACAACCATGAAAACAAGAGTAATGGTTCCCTTTTCCACAGACCAGTCGGCAAGGGTCAAGGGGATCCGCTCCCCCTTCTCAGATACCATTATAACCACAAATTGCCCGGCCTTTGCCTTATTGGCGATGCCTTTAGCTTCCACTTCCATCTCGAAAATGTTCGATACCAGTTTCTTTTTCATAAGTACCTTGTTCATCGTTTCACCTCGTCATTTTTGTATTGGTCTTTATCTCATTATGCGGTCCAAAGGCTTACCAAATCGGCCGTCAAATTATTATGGAATCCACATATCCGTAATCATTCGATCTGGCTAGTGGAAAACTAGTGCGACGAGTATAAGAAAAATCTATATTTAATGTTTGTGCAGGAAATCCCGTTTCACCCGAAATAAGATAAAAAACGAATTGATTCCCTATTAAAATTGATCCAAAATTTTATGCTATACCTTTACATTATGGCGGACCGAAAGTGGATAATATCATTCCATAATATCCGTAATAATGTAATCTTAATCCGACTTCCACTTCGTTTCCTCAGGTACATGTACCAAGAAGACCGATAATACCCTTATCAGAGCAGCAATATAGCTACCCAGTTCTTCGATCCAAGTTTAGGTGGAAAAATATTTAGTAGAGTTGTCGCATTAGTATGGAAATAACATCATATTGTCAAACTCGAAGTTTGATAATAATGGTTTTCGTAAATAAGGTATTCGAGGTAGGATAATGCAACCCAGCAATATGGCATATGATAGAGCGATTACCGTGTTCTCACCGGATGGAAGACTTTTCCAGGTGGAGTACGCAAGAGAGGCGGTGAAAAGAGGGACAACAACGGTTGGATTGAAGTACGACCGGGGCGTGATATTGATGATCGACAAGAGGATCAGCTCCCGATTGATCGAACCCAGTTCCATTGAAAAGATATTCAAGATTGACGAACATATAGGATGTGCCACATCCGGTCTCGTTGCCGATGCCAGGGTTTTGGTGGACAGAGCCCAGGTAGAAGCTCAGATCCATAAAATTTCCTACAATGAGATGACAAGCGTTGAGAATCTCGTAAAACGTATATGTGATTACAAACAGAACTATACACAGTTCGGCGGGGTAAGACCCTTTGGAACGGCCCTGTTGATCGCCGGAGTGGATAACAAGGGTCTGCACCTATACGAGACCGATCCCAGCGGCGCCCTAATAGCATACAACGCGGCCAGTATAGGTGCCGGTAGGAACACTGTCATGGAGGTGTTCGAGGAGAAGTTCAAGCCCGGAATGAGCAAAGGAAAGGCTATCGAACTGGGATTAGAAGCCCTTGAAATCGCCACAGAAAAGGAACCCGACAGCGAGACTATCGAAATAGGGATCATGGAAAAGGGTAAAGAATTCAGCAAACTGTCCGCCAAAGATGTGGCATCTTTTGTAAAAAAATTCAAAGCTAAGAAGACCAAGTAGTTAACATTTATTTCATATATTAAGGCCCGGTGAGTTGTTAATATGGTTTCCCTAGAGGAGGCGGTTATTGCCAGATTGGATCGTCATGGAGAACGGTTCGAGATTCTGATAGAGCCGTCTGACGCCCAGAAATACAAAGAAGGAGTCGCTATAGATATCCTTGCATCTCTTGCCGCAGAGGAAATTTTCAAGAGTTCATCGAGAGGAGATCGCGCTTCTGAGGAAAGCATTCAGAAGGTCTTTGGTACCATTGATGTAGCTTTGGTAGCAGAGGAAATCCTGACCAAAGGAGATATTCAATTAACACAAACGCAAAGAAAGAAAATGCGTCAGAAGAAAAAGGATAAAATAGTGGATATAATTGTTCGAAACGCTATCAATCCACAGACAAAAACTCCACATCCCCGAAAGAGGATTGAACTGGCAATAGAAGAGGCGAAGATCAAAATTGACCCATTCAAATCTGCAGATAGCCAGATCAACGACGTATTGGATAAATTAAAAATCCTTATGCCAATCAAATTCGATACAATTGTTATGGCTGTAAGATTGTCTGCGCCGGAATACGGTCGATGTTATGGCGAGATAAAGGACATGGGAAAACTGACCCGCGAGGAATGGCAAAAGGATGGTAACTGGATCGGTATCGTTCAAATTCCGGCCGGTCTGAAATTGGAATTTTTCGACAGGCTCAATGCAAAGACCCACGGAGAAGCTTCTGTAAAGATACTTGATTGAAGTTCAGCCTCCGGGAAATCTGCCTAGTATGGATAGAATCAATGGAAATGATACCCAGGGTGTCCAAAGTCACAGAGATGATCGAAACATATGCCCACGAGGTGGGACTCACCGAAAGGGTCAAGACCTATTTGAACGGATTTGATTGAATAATTTGGGGATATTCGCACTAGTCCTTAGAAAGAATATCGGCATTCCTTATCAAATTCGAGGCTAATATTGAGCCCAGTGCAGCCATGTCCTCAGTGGGTAAATGGTAGCCGGCAGTGGAATCGAACAGTACGTTAACGCTGGACATAAGCTCGTCATCTCCCTCCCAAAGTACAATGGTCACAAATAACCTGGGAAATATTTTTATCATCACCGCCGCGTCACCCATATCAATGCGTACCCCCTTCATGAGTTCTCCCGCATTCAATAATTCTTGGGATGAATTTCCGAATCGGTCGATCATTGGGGCGATGGTACGCTTGTGGAAAGCACTGAAATAAAAGTTACCACCTTCTAGATTCCTGAATGAGATCATTTTCCCCGTTGGTTCGATATCCTTTGCATTCACCAGATAATGCAGGATAATAGCCTCGAAGAAGGGATTTGGTGCATTTCCACCCAGAGCGATTACGCGCTCGTCCTCAATTATTATCTGATAATCTTTATCGAAAAATCCGAGGTGCAATCCTTCATCTGTCATCAACGCGCTGCTTCTTCGAGCGATGTCTTTCATATCCCGGTTCTTCAACTGTGACCAGGCCAGTTCGAGGGAAGAAACCAGGTTCCCTGCATCATCTCGCATAGCGGTCATCCATGTTAATTTTTTCATTACCGGGGCTCGTGTATTTCCCAGTATATTTCACCCCAAGGGAACATACCTTAATATTATTTACCATACCTATGGAATTTGCGTCTCCATTTACCATTACTAATCGTAACATTGGTCCAGACAATAAATTATTTAAGCTAACATTCTGTTAAAATAGGCTGATCTCATGTCTGCATTGGAAAAAGATGAAGAAAAGGAACGATTCAAGATAGCGGAAAACGGGGAAATGGATCCTGGGAATCAAGACGACATGACCGATAATATAATGAAAGGGCTTGATTTCTACAAGCAGGAGAAATTCAGGGAAGCTTACGAGTATTTCGACATGGCGCTAAATGACAGCCCGGACAATCCCAATATCCTTTTGAACCTTGCAATGTGCATGCTGCAGGGGAATCTCTACAACACTCACGCCGAACTGATGGATATTTTCGACAGGATTATTGCTATTGATGACAAATGCAAAGAGGCATGGGCCAATAAAGGTTCTTATTTGGCAGCATGTGGCAATCTGATAGACGCATTGGTCTGCCTGAACAGGGCTGCTGTGCTGTGCGAAGAACCGCAGGTACTGGAAAACAGAGGTAATGTATATCTCGAGCTTGGCAATTACGAGATGGCACTCCAAGATTTCAATCGGGCGCTTCAAGAGAATCCGGCGAAGCCGGACCTAATATATAAAAAAGGTGTTTCACTGATGGAACTCCGACGCTTCGAGGAAGCTTTGGAATGTTTCGATAAAGTACTCGCATCGGATTATAAGGTGGATGAGACAAGGTTGAGCAAAGCCGAAGTGCTTCTTGATCTGGGCAAATTGGACGAGACCATCTCGGTTTGTGATGATATTCTGGAAACAGACCCCGATAATATCAGGGCCATTGGATTGAAGGGGATATCACTCCATTTCACAGGTGATGATGATACAGCAAGGGCAGAGTTGAAACGACTAAAAAAAATCGCAAAGGAAAAGGGAATGGAAAAAACCCAGCTTATAAGAATACTCGAACAGACATTGAACGAGATAGATTCATGAATTTGAACGCACTTCGAATTTTTTTTTTATCATAAAGACATGGAAGGAATGTGGATATTTGAGACGGGGTAAACAAAAAAAAAAAGTAAATAAAAGAGCCATGGACAAACACTTAATGGGGTTCTACATGATCCTGTTCATAATGCTGGTGATGACAATCTATTTCTATTACAGGTTCATCATCGATGATGCGAAAGATGAGGGGCTCCTGGAGGTTCCCGCCTCCGCGGAATACAGCATTAAAAGAACCGAGACCATCTCGGTCAGCCGTACTCCCGTGGACTACAAATTCAAGCTCTACGAACCACCACAGATACCTGACAAGGATTCATCCTCACCCGGTTCGATCCAGAATATGGTTGGGTTGGAACTCGACCCTATGCCAAAGAGGAATCCGAGTCAGGGGACAGCCATGATCTGGGAGAAGGATAATTTTCTGGGAACGGATACCATCAGCATCACATACACCGTGAAGGCCCAGACCGTTAAATGGGACCTTGATACCGCTAAAAGCGGAAATATCGACGATATCACCGATGAAAATGTAAAAAAACAATATTTAGGTAACCAGTGGGCCGAAGACGCCAACGGGGACGGCGAGCCCGAGGACGGGAATAATGATAGGAGTCCGGATTCGTACAAGATAGAACCCAGCAACCCACAGATATCTTCCAAGGCCCAGGAGATCGCAGGAGATGGTAGGAACGTTTATGAAACTGTTTCGAAAATTTACAGATTTATCACTCGCGACGGGGGATTTACCTACTCTCTGGGAAGGGAAGGAAGCCCTTCGAAGGCGTTAAATACGTTGAATTCACGCGAAGGAGACTGTGACGACCAGTCCATACTATTCATATCAATGTTAAGATCTCTCGAAATTCCCGCATGGCTGGAGATCGGTCTTCTCTACGATCCGGCCAAGGACATGTGGTTCGGCCATGCTTGGACTAACGTTTACATTCCCTTATCAGGGGGGGGCTACGAGGTGGTGGCTGTGGATGTGGTTAACGAACAGTTCCTGTTCAGGACCTGCAATCATTTAACGGACTGGACCGACGACGGCACCAGGGGCCATTACGGCAATGATGGTAAATGGAATAAGTGCAATCTTGCCGATTACTACTATTTCTTTTCATATCACTACGCCTCTCAGCGGAAACCAAAAGTGCAGCACCTAGAAGAGTTTTCCACCATCAGCTACATGTCTGAAGGAAGCGTCCTCTACGATTCGGAGACCGGGGAGAGCCGGTCCGGAGACGAGATACCCTTTATAGATCTGCCTGCAATAATAATAACGGTTACCGCCATCATGGCCATATCCCACAGAAGACGAAAAAACAAACGTGATCCCCATGTCAAACATCGGAAGTAAAATAATAAGAAGGATAGGTCCGGTGCTATTGTTGGCCCTCGTGTTAATGTCTGCTGGCTGCACGGATAAGGACAACGGGATCGAGATAAAGAAGGGTGGACATTATTCGGTAATGATCCCAGCCGAGAAGGGTGATGAACTTCATATCAAGTGGAATACCGACGGTGAGATCCAGTGGCAGCTGAGTGATGACAACAACACCATTGTCCCGGGAAATCCGCAGGACATAGTTGGCTTCAACAATGTCGGTGAGGAATATATAAAAATAAAGCAGAATGCTACCTACACCCTTACCTTCGAGAACCTGGATGAGAGGAAAATCGATATCGAACTGGTTTGGGAGATCAAATAAGTCGAGGGAATCAGGTGAATAGGGCACGGAAGGATTCCTCGGATCGCCTGGGCAAGGAGTCTCCGGGAAAACTCCTCATGAAACTTTCTCTGCCCGCAATGATTGCAATGTTCATCCAGTCCACCTATAACGTTGTGGATACTATCTTCGTTGGAAGGATAGGAGAGGCCAAGCAAGGAGTGGAGGCAATTACAGCCCTTGCGGCGGTGTTTCCGATCCAGCTCATATTGATCGCAGTTAGCGTTGGCACCGGCATAGGAGTCTCATCGTTGATATCGAGGTTACTGGGAAAGGGTGAAAGAAAAAAGGCCCGCGTGGTGGTGAACAACGCCATCATGATAAGTATTCTGTTCTCTATTGTGACTGCCATCATCGGTTTTTTCCTGGCATCACAGATTGTGAGACTGTTCATCGAGGACGATAGCATAATCCTCATGGGTTCCGAATACTTGAGGATAATTATGATCTTTTCCGGTTCACTATTCTTCTTTATACTTGGCGAAAGGATACTCCAGGCGCAGGGAAATACATTCGTGCCGATGCTGGTTCTGGCTTCCACGGCAGTGCTCAACATAATACTGGACCCTATCTCCATCTACGGGTTCTGGTTCATACCGCCAATGGGGGTGAAGGGAGCCGCCATTGCCACGGTGATATCAAGAACTGTTGGGGCAGTTGTGATACTGGCCATACTCCTTTCGAAGAGGAACGAGCTTTCCATAAAGATACGCGAATTCCGTCCGAACTGGCCGCTGATAGCAAAGATCTACGCTGTAGGCGGCCCCACCATGGCCATCCAGATACTGGGAAGCATTACCCTCGGGGCAGTAAACGTGATACTGGGTGCAATATCCAGTTACGCCGTTGCGGTCCTCGGTCTCTTCTTCAAGGTTCAGTCATTCTTTATGATGCCGGTATTCGGCCTGGTACAGGGATTCATACCAATGGTCGGTTACAATTACGGGGCCGGGAACCGGGCGAGAGTGAAAAAGATACTCAAAATCGCCCTCGCGTGGAGTTTTGCAATCTCTTTTGTCGGTTTTCTCATCTTCGAGCTTTTTCCGGGGACTATTATTTCGGTATTCAACTCGGATGAATTGCTAATAAGCGTTGGTACCACGGGCTTCCGTTGGATCGCTATTATGTACTTCCTAACGGGACCCATAGTGATCATGGCCTCGTTCTTCCAGGCTATCGGAAAGGGAGGACGCAGCCTGTTCTTGTTGGTGGTACAGCGTGTGGTTGTGCTGCTGCCTGCGGTTTACCTGTTCAGCATCATTTCCGATGACATCATCCTTATATGGAGAGCTTATCCGATTTCCACCGTATGGGGATTCTTCCTGGGATTGGTGCTGATACTGGATGAGTTTGAGGAAAATGGGCCGAAAAGCGTAATAATACATGATAATTAATATACAGGAGATAATAACTCAACTTTGACACTTGACTCCGCCAGAATTGTACCATCGGCGATGCAAGAGAAAAGCGAACTGGTTGACGTCAAGACCAAGATGAAGGAATACCTGGAGGAGCTGGGATATTGAGTATTATCGAAAAACTCTCACCGCTGTTGAGAGAATTGGAACCGGTGAAGGATATGAACCAAAAACTGCCACAAACCTTATCTGAAATATATTTTCATCTTACAGGAGGTGGGGCAATTGAATGAAATTATTAACTATGAACGAGATTTCATAGAAGTCAGGGAAATAATTCGAAGGGCCAGGTTCAGAGCCTTGAAAAGTGTTAACAGGGAACTGATCGATCTTTATTGGTCCGTTGGTGAATACCTAAGTAAGAAGGTTGAGGATGAAACATGGGGCAAGGGAGTCGTCAAGAACCTCTCGGATTTTCTAAGAATGGAGGAGCCAGACTTAAAGGGTTTCTCTGCTCAGAACCTTTGGCGGATGAAACAGTTTTATGAAACATATTGTGATCATTCAAAACTCTCATCACTGATGAGAGAATTAAGCTGGACGAACAATATCATTATCATGTCCAAAACAAAATCAATTGAAGAAAAAGAATTCTACATCAGTTCGGCAATAAAAGAACAATATACAACTCGAGAACTTGCAAGACAAATCGATGCCTGTGTTTATGAGAGACAAATACTTTCCCACCAAAATGTGTCAGCAACCCTGACACAAATTCATCCATCATTTCCAGTAGTATTTAAGGACAAGTATGTCTTGGACTTCCTGAACCTGCCCCATGATTTCTCAGAAAAGGATCTTCAAAAGGCCATCGTCGAAAATCTGAAACATTTCATACTGGAATTCGGCAAGGATTTCGCTTTCGTGGGGGAGGAATACCGTCTCCAGGTGGGTAATCACGATTATTACATCGACCTGCTTTTCTACCACCGGGGCCTTCGGTGCCTCGTAGCACTCGAGCTTAAAATAACAGAATTCAAGCCGGAATACCTGGGCAAGGTGGAATTCTACCTAGAGGCGCTGGACCGGGACCACCGTAAGGAGCACGAGAACCCGAGCGTCGGCGTGATACTGTGCAAGGGCAAGGACGACGAGGTGGTGGAGTACGCCCTGAGCAGGGCGCTGTCACCCACAATGATAGCAGAGTACGAAACAAAATTGATACCGAAGAGCCTGCTTGAGCAGAAGCTGCGGGAGTTCTCGGAACTGGTCGCAGGGGAGTTGGAATACGAGGAGGCCGGAGATTGAGCGACGGAGATGAGAAAAGGCCGAGGTACAAGAAGACAGTTTCATATTCATGTAGCGGGCATCTGCGTTTTCACGCGCGCGGTGCCTTACGGCGCACCTGCGCCCTCGGAAACATGCTGTTTCCTGCGGACGATGCCGCGCACATTGTCAAGCTGCAAACCCTTATGCATCAAAGATGCATCTGGTCCTTTCGAGACGTTACTCGAAAGGCTTCGAATTATTTTCGAAACTTGACCGCACACCTGTGGGCAGGGATAAGCGAATCTTGATTCGTTAAGATTTGCACCATTGACAATATACAACGAAAAGCGATAGTTAAAGAGAATTTGTGCAACAGCTGTTGCACTAATTATCCAATGATAGAGATGGGATACAAATGACTGGAGAAATTGAGAATACGGTTCCTTCCGATTATTATGAAACACTGGATGAGATTAAAAGAAATATCCATAATGCTCAGATTAAAGCTGGGCTGTCAATTACAAAAAGGTTGATAATATTATACTGGAAAATAGGCAAAGAATTACAAAGAAAACAGGAAAGTTTATCCTGGGGCAGTAATACGATTCGCAAATTGGCTGCCGATCTCCAGTGAGCTTTTCCTGGTGTCAAAGGCTTTTCTTCAAGGAACCTTTTTTATATGAAATCCTTTGCACAAACCTATCCTAATGAAGAAATTGTGAAGCAACTTGCTTCACAAATTCCCTGGGGACATAATATCCGGATAATCCAGACAATAAAAGATCAAGATGAGAGGCTGTGGTATATTCAAAAAACCATAGAAAACGGATGGTCCCGGAATGTTCTGGTCCATCAAATAGAATCAGACCTTTACAATCGTCAAGGTCGGGCGATGACCAATTTTGAAAAAACATTGCCTGCTCCCCAATCAGAATTGGCACGACAGGTTCTGAAGGACCCTTATATCTTTGATTTTCTTACCCTTGAGGACAAAGTGGTGGAAAGGCAACTGGAAAGAGCCCTGGTGGAGCACATCAGGGATTTCCTCCTGGAACTGGGAGTGGGCTTTGCCTTCGTGGGAAGCCAATATCACCTCGAGGTGGGCGATGACGATTTCTACATTGACCTTTTATTCTATCATTTGAAACTCAGGAGCTATGTCGTCATCGATCTGAAAGTGGGTGATTTCAAACCCGAATATGCCGGAAAGATGAACTTCTACCTTTCCGCTGTAGACGACATATTGAGGAATGAACTGGACAATCCCAGCATTGGAATAGTTCTGTGCAAGGACAGAAAGAAGCTGACTGTGGAATATGCGCTGCGTGACATCGGAAAACCCATCGGAGTACCCACCTACGAGCTTGAAATGATAAGCAAACTTCCTCCGGATCTGGAGGGGAAGCTGCCTACTGTGGAACAATTAGAAGCGGAGCTTGCCGCAAGCGAGCCGGAACACGAGGAGGCAGGAGATTGAGCGACGGAGATGAGAAACGACCGGGGTACAAGAAGACGAAATTAGGGTGGATACCGGAGGATTGGGGAATTAAAAGATTGGATCAATTATTGATAAGAACAAGAAAGCCCTCACTCGTGAGGGAAATTTAAAGATGAATTCAGACGTCCCTAATATGCAACGTTAGTCTAAATTTATTTCGGTATGAAGATTTATGTATCCTTTGCCTTTATTCTTCCGCTTATGTTTATCTACCATATGCAGATTTTCAATTTCATAGAGGTGAAAAACAGCCCCGACATCATCCGAGTTTCTAAAATAGATTTTACTTCGAAAGTATTCCTTGCCTTTGGAAATCGTCTTGTGAAGTGAAATACGACCCCGCTTAATGTACTTCAGATGAATCTCCTTAATACTGAGATAAAACATGACCACTTTAATGCTAACCTTGTATTTATCATTGGTTGTGGCCACAACTATTTCATATACTTGAATGAGCACTTTTCATACTTTATAAACAATAAAAAAGGGAAATGAACATCAACCGCCAGGGAGCGGAGGAAGTTCATTTTATTGGACTTGAAACTGCACCTTCAAACCGGAATCTCTTTCTTTCTGAAATAATGCAGCGATATCATGTAGACGACGATGGCAAGCACCAATGGGATTATTATATTTATCAAGGAAAACTTTTCGTCGATCATTAGCTCGCCTGCGTCCCAGTAAGTGAACATCGAGAACCATTTCAGGAATTCCGCCTTCGTTGATATATTTGAAACTATCTGGAAAACGTACTGGACGAAAACTGCCCCCATAATTATACCGAGCCCGCGTTTATATTCATTGATAAATACCGAGGCAAGACAGCCAATGGCAATGAAAGCAAGTCCGAATGGAATTCCCCCAACAAATGCGAATATGAAACCAGCCCAGGGTACGGGTCTTCCAATGGCCATGGTACCGATCACGAGACCCAGGAGGGCAGAGATGGAAATGATGACGAACTTCGCGAGGATCACCTGAGTCTTTTCCACCAGGAACCGATCCCTGGTGTAACCGGTGGCCATAAGCACGTCGATGGACCGTTCCTCCACGTTCTTCGTTATGGAAGAAAGGCCCATTATGCTGAAATATATCGCCATAACGAGAGGCCATATGGAAAAGAATTCCAGTACGAGAAAACCTCTTAGCTCGTACATGTTTACGATATTTCCGCCCATCATTCCTTCCATCATCGGATTGTCTTTGAGATACTCGTCGAAAGCACCTTTGGCCATGAGGCTGTCAAGGGTCACGATCTCGGATATCGTTGCATTGGAGATGTTCCAATCCCCCGTGATATAGACAACGAGAAAAGCTTGGTAATTATCCGTATTGTTAAAGGTCACATGATTACCCGAACCATTGTAAAGTATCGAAATACTGTACTCGCCGAGTGAGGAATTGATATCCAGCTCAGCCAAATCATCGGTCAGCTCAAAATCGGTATAGTTCAGGTAAAAGTTGGCATAGGTAAAAACGCTCACAGCCCCCGTGGCGATATGATTAGGATATCCACGTTTGAAATCCCATGTGAGATTAAATTTATTATTTTCAATCTCCTCCAGTTTGATTCCACTACCCTCGAAAGAGGGATTTGAAAGACTTTTCTCAAAGGATGGAAAGATGGAGACTATCAACAACCCGTATAAAATCATGATGATGCTGAATATCAGCAGACCACGCCTTGATTCCTTCAGCATCGTTATGAATAACTGTTTTTTCATTTATTCACCCCCGCTCCACTATTTTCCCTTTGAACCTCTTCCATGCCGTAATACTTCAGAAATACGTGTTCGAGGGATGTATCCTCGAAAGTAAGCTCGTCAACAGTATGTTTAGCCAGTAACTTGATGATACCGTCCACGTTCGAAAAAACCGTAAGTACCAATCGATTACCTTCCGATTTCACATCGGATACTCCTTTAATTCTCTGGAATATCTCCGGGTTGATTGCGTCTCGGAAATCGATGATCATGAGGCGGCCGGTCTTCTTCTTGAACTCCCCCATGGTTTCCACTGCCACCAGTTCCCCCTCCCTTATCACAGCCACCCGATCGCATATCGCGTCCACTTCCGAGAGTATGTGGGATGACAGGAATATCGTATTTCCCTTCTTCTTTTCCTCAAGCAACAATTTGTAGAATTCCTGCTGCATCAGCGGGTCAAGACCTGTTGAGGGCTCATCCATTATCATTAGTTTTGGAGAATGCATGAATGCGGAGACCAGCCCGACCTTCTGCCTGTTGCCCCGGGAAAAATCCTTTATGCGCTTTGTAAGGTCGAGATTGAACCTTTCGGACAGTTCCTCTATACGGTTATTCCCGGTATGATCCATCATGCCCAGCAAGAAATAAAGATATTCACCGGCGGTCATTCTTGAACTCATTGTGAAATCCGATGGCAAATACCCCACCTTCCTTCTGACCTCGGCACCCTGAAGCTGCGGGTCCATTCCCAGCACTTTTATCTTACCCGCAGTGGGTCTAATGTAATCCAGAATTGTACGTATCGTTGTGGTCTTCCCCGCACCATTTGGCCCGAGAAACCCAAAAATCTCTCCGGGAGATATTCTGAAGGAGACGTTCTCAACACCTCTGGCCTTGCCGTAATATTTCTTCAGACCTGCAATATCGATAACAGGTTTATTACCGGTTCTGCCAGCCATATTCATACCTCATTTCATTTCTTTTAACTTTGTATATATACCGTCAAGACGCTCTAACTCAAGTACCGCGAGAACCCTGGAGTGCTCTTTCGAGAGATACATAATATTTTCTGCAATGTACCGCTCCCGGGCCTCTTCAATTTCCCGGTATCCCTTGACCTTGTTTATCTGAGCGTCCCAGTCCAAAACGAAGGAACGGGCATCGGGGCTGTTGAATTTTCGTTTTCTCAGTCGTTTTACCCGGAACGAGTGACGTATCAAATGGAAGGTTGTAACCGTCTTTGTGAAGATATCTGCATATTTTTCATCGTTCATGTCCAGTGGAGCTAGAATTATATCTTTTTTTCGGGCGATCCTGTAAGCCATCACCAGAGAAGGCGGAGGAACCTGGATCTCACCGTACGCTGCAAGATTTACACCGTAGATTTCCTCGTAATGCGAAAGACCCATTTCAGTTATCTCTCCCCTTACGGTAGCCTCGAGACCTTTCATCTCGCCCTGAGATATATGCAGGCCGATAATATCCGGTATAGCTATCCGATAGGCTTTTTTTACGTTTTCCGCTTCGCTCTTCAATCCCTTGATGGTGCCGAGGAGATACACTTTAGCGTTTCCGACTGTCAATTCATGAAAATCCCGAAGGGCCGTATCACTCTTCGGGCTCATCTAGGTCCCACCTTAGCTCTTCTTTCCATCACAAGCTCGAGAATGTCTTCGGAGCATGCAATATCCTCCAGCTCGCATTTCGTAATAATTGGAGTTCCCTCTATGCACGTCTTGGAAGTGGGATCGCTAAGAAAAAAGACAGAATGCCTCTCGGTAATTGAGCCAATACGGGTCATCATTCTTGCCTTCTTTCTGATGGTTACTCCTGGTTTTTGGAAACCGGTCAAAAGAAGAATGTTATCACGACGGGTAAACGCATCGAAGGGACAACGGAAGAGAGGAATGACCTCATAGCCAAGAAGATGAAGTTTTGATTGTAGGGAACTGTTGACACTATCAAGCTTATCAAGTTTTTCCCGTTGTTTCAATAGTTTCTCGTTGAGCACGAATGGATTCAATGAAGCTATAAGGGGCACACCAAGGGTTTCTTCCATTACGAGACCGACATCAAGGGTTGCACTCATACCTTGTTCATACATCTGCACGGCTTTTCTTGAGACACCCACGGCCTTTGCCATGTCTCCAAGGGACATTCCCCGCTCCTTTCGCACTTCTCGGAGTATCTCATTGTCCAGGTCTACGTAGAAACCCCCTGGTGCAGCGAAAACAGATGGAAAAACGCCTTCGATGAATATGTCGTACAGGGTCCTGGGAGTAATTATGGAAATAAGATGCCTAAGATAGATTATACCGTCCTCCAAGGGACCGCTGGACGCCCGGTATCCCATCATTACGGGACTTGCCCCCAGGAATGAGGCAAGCAATTTCAGCTGGCAGGCATTCTCTTTGGTGAAGGAATCGATATTGGCCAGCACCTTAATAATTAAAAGGGTATTGTCTCTTCGGCAGATAATATCAAAACTGATGGATCGAAGGTCGGCCGGATCGGATATATAGAAACCGGATCGTGAGAGAATATCACAGATGTCCGTTATCATCTGGTTTCTCTTCATGGTACCGACACCGTTAGATATGTTAACAAAACCGCAGGAGACATTATTCATAGTATATATTCAATGAAACATTATTATAAAACCAATGCCAGTGATTGATTTCAGACAGATATATGTCGATTCTTCTATAAGTAGTTTATCACCCGTTCAATGAAGTGAAGGTTGAAAAGTCCAAAGTGAAAGTATCTTATTTGAGAATAATTTACACTCATGATATTCTATTCTCTTCGAGGCCTGCTCCCGTTATACTCCGGTGTAACTTCGTCACACCTGAGCCCTCGGCAATGCTGGATGAAACAAGTTTCATCCGCACCCTCGGCAAGTGTGCCTACGGGTTATGCCTACGGACGACGGAAGAAACGCACGTTTCATCTCGGTGTACCTTCGGCACACCTGACCTGCCTGCAAGTATGCAGTCAGACTACGCAACACCTACGGCGTTACTGCTCCCTCGAAAACAGTTGTTTTCTACGGGCACAGGCCTCGTCTACGATATAAAAAGAAGAATTTCAAGATCGCTAATGGTCGGCGCAAACCGACCCGGAGGGCAGAGCCCTCCTTCGTAATATTTTTCTTTTGGAATCGGGCCGCCGTTTTCCTGGGGGTCGGCGGCCCTCTATAGATCGAAGAAAAGAGATAATAGACATAAAGGCGTGAAACTAACCGGGTTAACATAACTGCTAACCGGTCGCGGGCTCAGTAGTAAATAGTCCGGGTTCGGTGATACGGCAGATCATCAGGAGATTTGTTCTGCCCCAAGAGCCACAAATGATCATTGACATAGATCGGCTCAATGTGTAAATTTCTTCCATTAAGGCGTTTGGCGATCAACTCCACTGCCCATATGGTATTCGCCCGGATCTCAATCTCCTCCGGGCTGCCCCCGGGAATCAGCTTCATTTGGTCCACCTTCCCGGCCAACTCCTCCGAGTAAACGAGTATTCCCGCTTTTCTCAGGACCTGAGGTATCTTGTAATCGGCAAAGGCAGTTAGTTTTTCAATGTTTTTTAATTCTCCGAATCCTCGACCCTCAAAAAGATTGTAAATGTCCGAGACCAGAAGCTGAGCTCGTTTATAAAAGAAAATCTTTTGATCTTTATAGTACGATATATCGGCAAATGAAGGAAAATTTTTCACGATCAGTTCGAGTAAAAGAAGAGCGTCGTTTGATGCCGCGTTTATTATGCTACTAAAGGAGCCGCCGAACCTTTCATTTAGAGTAGAGCCGATCTCTCTGAGTATGTCAAGGCGTTCCCCGAACAGCGGTATCGGGACATTCCCCCTGAAAAGATATGAAAGCTCTTCATTCGAAAGTGTCGCAAGATAACTAGAGTCCAATAGGGATTTTCCTTCCTCAATAGCCCTCCCAAAGGCAACTACCATTCCCCAGGCACCGTCATATTTTTTATTTTTATAAGTCAAAGTCCATTTCGGCTCCCCCCAGTAACAGAAATTA
Organism: Thermoplasmatota archaeon; assembly: GCA_030740765.1. Lineage (GTDB taxonomy): Archaea > Thermoplasmatota > Penumbrarchaeia > JASLWR01 > JASLWR01 > JASLWR01. The sequence continues at coordinate 13,869 of JASLWR010000005.1, read as the reverse complement.
ATAGAATTGAACACGAATAGGAAATGCAGTTTCTCCTGAACGCTAAGGGTCGCAAGGTCAAAGGGAGCATCCGCAAGCCAATGCCGTGAGTCACTTGCTCTGAAATTGTCCGAGAACTCATGGAGCCGGTCCATATTTATTTTTACGTGGTCCGAATTCTCCATAACATACCTAGTAGTTTCCAGTACGGGATTCATGGAATCCGGTAAATGCCTCCATTTTATAAACCTTTTAGCACGGAGGGTGTAATTGTCGCTCATTTCTTACTACCGGGCTTTCGTATCTTCATACCGCCGATGGTCTCGTCGGGCAGGCTATCGACCTTCTTTTCACGGCCGCCCTTGTCCTTTTTCGATCCTCCCACGGTAAACATATCCACGTAGCTGTCAACGTCTCTATCATCCGTCTCCAAAACCGCTTTATCAGGCTCCCTCCCTTCTTTGAAGAACTCATCAAACTTTCTCTGTTCTTCCTTCCTGCTCTTGATCTCTCTGATTATGAAAACAGCTATCAGACATATTGCGAGAACAAGTATTACTACCCATAGCCACTGGCCCTCGCCATCTTCAACCGGCGGGACCGGCTTCTCTATAGTGTTGTTCACTACAACGTTCATGGTATCGGTATACCCATTCCCTGAGGTATCAGTGACCTTCAACGTTACGGAAAAGTTCCCCGAGTTATTGAAGGTGTACGTCGGATCAAATCCATAAAGGATTTTTTCGCCCACATCGTTAAATGTCCAAACAAGACTCTGGATTCCGACGTTGTCATAGCTTCCATTGCCATCAAATGTTACCGTGCTTCCCCGGTCAACGGACTGATCGGGACCTGCATTGGCGGTGGGAAAGATCACATCCAGAATATTTCCATAAAGACTGAGGATCAATTCTGCCGTCCCACCCTCCGGGTTTGTGAAATTGATCGAAATATATTTTCCGGGAATGAATTCTACGTTGGAGTCATTATACTTGATCCAATTCCCATTGGTGGAGTTCATATAGTAGAGTCGTATGGAATCTGCGTCCGCATTTTCGGGAATGGCATTGCTTCCGATCGTGAGATCGAAGCGAATTTCCATCCAGTCCATCCAGGGATAATCGGTAGTGACAGCTACAATATTCCAGAGAATGTTATTATTCACACCGGCAAGGCCGCTTTTCAACTCGGCGTTCGCATCCCCACCACCGATATTGGCCACTCTCAAATCAATGTCAAGCGAGGGAAACAAGGTAGTCTCTATCTCACGACCCAGGACGGATATTGTTATGATCTTATGGTCCTTACCACCTCTCTGGTCATCAACGGTGAGCTTTATTTCGTGGAGGCCAGGACTGAGATAAGTTTTGAAAGCCGATAGTGGTCCATCGTAGAGCAAGCCGTCCAGGGTGGAGGTCCACTTGTACCTCAATTCGTCCCTATTGGGATCATTGGATGAAGCGGCACTGAACTCGATCTCGTCGATCTCCTTGTACACGGCCATGGATGCAGGGCTGTCGATGATTCCTTTTGGAGCATTATTCGCTGCACCGAGGGCGTAGATTTCTCCACCGGCAGTGGAAATGTAAACCTTCCCCTCCCAGACAACAGGAGTACCGTTTGTGGATGCGCCCAGGGTCATATTCCAGAGGAATCGTTCCTCTGAAGGGATCGTGGATGACATGTTCATACCGTACAAAGTTCCGGTAGAATCGATAAAATAACACCTGCCGGGGCCGCCCACCAAGGGAGAATTGAGGCTTCCCACACCTTCGATAATACCCACGGGAGCGTATTTTTCGTCAAGTATTCTTACACCTGAGACAGTCCCAAGAGCCAGGCGGCCATCCTCGCTTACTTTTACGACACAGGTGGTAGGAGTATCTGCAAGCTCCAGAAGCAGCGTGGAAGTATTTGACACCGGATCATAACTGACAATATCCCCATCGGTGAAAACAACAAATATCCTGTCGTCGAAATAAGCAGGCGTCATGGGTAAGGTGGAACCCAGCACTTTCGTTGCAAGTATCGTCCCGTCGTAGAGATCCAGCAAATATATCTTTCCACTATCGTCCAGAACCGTGAAATTGTCACCAAATAATAGTGGAATGGTGGAACTGTTAGCTCCTATGTCCGTTTGCCAGAGTAGTTCTCCATCATCGTCGTCGATAGCAAATACTTGACCGCTTTCAGTGGTAACGAACACAATCCCGTGTTTAGCCATTACAGGTGCGATTGGATCTTCGATTCCCGGATTATCATAAGTCCATAACAAGTTCCCGGAATCCATCAAGTCGAAACACCGTAACTTGAAACCCTCATAGGGAACGAATATTTTATCCCCTAGAACGCTGGCAGAGGACAGGGCAGGGTCAGGGAAATCCACTCTCCATTTGTGCGAGCTTGCCAGATCATACTGGTCAAATGCCAGTAGTGAACCTGCAGTGGTCGTGACCAATAAAAATCCCTTGGAGATGACGGGTTGGAAAAGGGAACCACCAGGGAAAGCACTCCCTTCCTCACGGTTTGTATCCACAGCTATGGCGCTGTAACACTCGTGTTCGACACCACCCATGAAAAAGTTCCACTCCTTTGTGGGTGGGGAACTCACCGTCAGCACCTGGGCATTCAAATGGAAAAGCGTATTCGTAGTGTCCTCGGGAGTTATATTTAATACTTTCACAAAGATGGACCACGTGCCACTTCTGGCTTTCCACGAAATATTGATGCTGGCCAGTGAGAGGGGGGCCACTGTGAGATGTTCCGAAGCGATTAATTCCTTTATAGGATGTCCCACGTAGGATATCTCCATGTCCATTTCGCACTCTATAGTATCATTATTCTTTACAATAACCTCGATCTCCACCAACTCCCCCTCATACGGAGTCGGGTCGTCGAATAAAATGTCGAATACCTTCACGTCGGGTCTTCCGACCGCTATGATCTTGCCATTGTTTGGATTATTCCCATTCTCGCAACTCTGGTATAGTATGCCATTATAAATAACGGGAGCCGCCCTGCACCTCATATATAGTCCCGTGTATATCTGGAATATCTTCTCCGTGGAGAGATTGCCCCATCCAATGAGGTCGAAACAGTAGAGATTATAGCTCAGATCGCCAACGTAAACCTTGCCGTCGGCAACGGTTGCCGGAGCGCTGATAAAGCCGGACAGCTGTTCCTTCCAGATTGGCGTACCGGTGGAAGCGTTGAGGTTATACAGGAATCCGTCCCATGAACCGAATATAACACTGTTTGTCTCCGGTACCGGGGTGGGGCAGGACTTGATGGAATCACCGGTTGCCGCATCCCATAAAAGACTGCCGTCCGACAGTCCCAGGCAGTGAAGCTTTCCATCTTCGGATCCTATGAATACGCTATCTCCCATAATGGAAGCCGAACCGATAACACCCTTCAATGGAGTGTACTGCCAGAGCACATCTCCAGCGGTTTCGGACGTGTTCCCTTCTCCATTGTAACCGTCGTTTCCATCTTGAAATCCATTAAGATCGAGGCAGGTGATATTTCCTTTCGAACCATCCTCGTTATAACTACCGAACACAAGCCGGTTTCCCGATATTGCTGGTGAGGATTTTACCATGTAACCTTCACCGCACCAATATTTCCATACCAGCGAGTGCGTTATGGTATCCACAGCATAGAAATAGCCGTCCAGCGAGCCGAAATACACCGTATCGCCAACGACCTTGGGCGACGAGTCCACATCTCCCCCCGTGGTAAACTTCCACTCTTCATTCTGTGTTTCCCGATTAAAGGCATACAGGTTCCGGTCCCGGCATCCCACGTAGATCATGTCTCCCACAACACATGGTGACGATACAACCTGGGAAGGTAAATGTATTTTGAATACCTCTTCTCCGGTATTTGCATCTATACAATAGAGATAATAATCCGTCCCGCCCACGTAGATCAGTCCGTCGATTACGGCGGGAGAAGCCGAGAAATCCGCAGCGAAATTCGCGTTCCATATGACATCGTTCGTTTCGGGAGCCGCATTTGGATAATTGAAAGAATTCGTCTGGTCGTACCCGAACATGGACCAAGAATTTCCACTGGTGCTTCGGATGACCGGTTCACCAACATCACTGGTGGCATCATCGTTTATCACGACATCGTTTGCGGAGTCCTGGAACCTATAATCCTCTCTTATTAATCCAGCCATTGTAACTCCAATCAGTAACATTGAAATAGCTACCATAAGTATCGATCTTAGAACTCTTTGCATGACATTACCTCATTTATTGACCATAATAGGGATGAAAAGCACGATCCACCCACTTATTCATAACATCCTCATTATATTATTAAATAATATTGCAGTCAACTATCCCGCCAAATAAAAGTCAGCGAAGAGAAGAGACTGTTCCGCAGAAAATTATACGGCGAAACCAATTAAAACAAATTATACTTGATAAATATCATTATTTGATTAAAAAAAACTCCTCCGAGGGACTCCCTCAAGGGACAAAATGCCATTTGTTGAGAAGCGGGTGTGGTCACGGGCCATCACAATTGTGTAAATCCCATGGATGGCTCGGTAGGGGCAAGACGCCAAACACAGACCTGATAGCTACCGGAACTCCTTCCGGCGCAGGAAACCCTGGTTTCCTTTCTCACCTTCATGAACTCTCCGTATTTCCCAAGTATATTGCCCAGTTCGCTTACAGTGGTGCCGTGCTTTAGAACGCTGTTGATGTGGTCACGAAGTTGCGTGGTGTCCATTTCTCCGTACATTCCCAATATGTCCTTTGCTTTTCTTCGGAGGATCTTCTTTGACATTGTATTACCTTTCCTTAATTTGTGGGCGGATCTTACCGGGAGACCACTGTGAGGACAGATCCGACCAGATTCTCTATATCCTCATTGCTTCGCTTATTTAAAAAGGGACACTACGAGTACCCGGAGAGATGCTCTCTCAAGGCCTCCCATAGGGGGTCTCCTTGGAAAACATTATGTCACTGGACAGTTATAAAGGTTGGTTTTCTAACAGTTACATTATTTCGTAACTGTTGAAAATAATAATGTGATGCATACCTATAAATATAGAAAATCCTATTTCTCAAGTATGGAGTACCACAGGAAAAACATCCACATAATACCTGTTGCGTTCGATATTGATGGCATAATCGCGGGCTTGAAGGAAAGGCCCGCCCACAAGGCAATACTTCTCCATTCGTGGATCGATGAGAGCAGGGAAGAGAAAATATCCCGCCGCAACGTCAACACTATCAGGAAAAGTCTAGAACCATTGACCAAAGTGGAAGTTCGCGAGATCGTATCCGCAGATGTTCAAGATATTCTCATGTTCGTAACGAATATCATTACGGGATACCCGGAGGACAGGTACGTAAGATATGTGAATGTTTCTTCGGGAACATCGTTGTTGAACTCAATACTACTAATATCGGCTATGGCGAAGAAATGTGGCGCATATGTGGTTTCGCCCGAGAGAATAATACTACCACCTTACCGAACCTTACTGACCATGGGTGCCAAGTCACCCTGTTTCCTCCCACATACCCCATTGGCCCTTCCCAGTAATGAAGAAACGTCGATCCTGAATATTCTTCTTAAACACGGTGGAAGCATGGAAAGCCAGATGCATCTATTGGAAGAACTTGAAAGGATTGAGTTCTTCAAGCCGGAAAAGTATTTCCAGAGACGTAGGAAAAAGATATTGGCAAACAGGAAAACTATGCTCACGAGACTTCTCATTGGGATGGAAAAAAAGGGTCTTATAGAGAGGGAACATCAGGGTCGAATGACCAATATACACCTTACGTCTACCGGAAAATTCCTCACCATAGGTTGAAATGATGAATAAAAATCGGAGAATATTATTTTGTTATAAGTTTTTGATGAATGATTAACAATAAACTATGAAAAATCCTTGAAATACTTTTCCATATCTTCAGGAGAAAAAAACCATCGACCATGGTCTGATTGTTCTATAAAGGTTGAAATACTGTTCATAAAAATAATATGTATACATGCACTAGCAAAGTAGAGTAATGAGGGGATTTTATTAAAATGTTACTTTAAGCTTAAAGGAAAATCACAAATCACCAATATCTCAACATACCGCACTTTTACTTGTCCATCCTATATAAAATACAGGTGTCCAGTAGATAAAAAAACCAAATATTACTAAGAAAAAAATTCCGTTAACAACTATTAGTTCGGAATTTCGAAAAATCTCTCATTTTTTACATTATAACAAATAGACCCCGCTTTCGGTAAAAAAAATAATATCCTGAGAATGAACCGAAATAATTTTTATATGCATATATATGATTTTAATTCTATGTCCGGGGATAACATTTCAATTTTTAATTGCTTGATTTCATGTTACTTTCGCATAGCCAGTACTGCTATTTCCGAAAATGTTTCCAGTGGAAACGTAGGGGGCTTCCTGATTTAGGGCCGTCAAAAAAAAAGTTTGCAGGGTCGGAAGGAAAGTTATATTAAGGGTTAGCATAATGGGGGTGTATTGGGAGTTTAAAGCCGATTTATCAACACACAATAGGACTTAAAAAGATCAAGTGCAGTCCGTAATCACCGCCATCAGCGGGAATATTGTAAAAATGTTAAAAAAAACCGAATACCGGCGTTCCGAAATAATTTAGTTGCAACCAGCCATATGCATAATTTAAATATGCGGAACTAATTCCTATTTCACTGAGAATCGTGAAAGATTCAGCCCGGGAGTGGGCAAGGAGATAAGAAGGAGGGAAACACATACTACCAGATGTAAATATATTTGATTCACACATGACATTCAGGTCTATCTTCAAGAACAAGGAGGTTCTAAGGATGGGCTATACGCCCAAGATCCTTCTTCACAGAAACGAGGAGACCAATCGCCTTGCCATGGCGCTGTCAGACGCGTTGGGTGGACAAACTCCATCAAATGTGTTTATTTGTGGAAAACCAGGCACTGGCAAGACCGCTACATCAAAATTCATTGGTGAGCAGTTATTGAAAAAGATCAAGGAGATCAACTCCAGCTACAAACGTATGGTTTTGAACAATTTCTTCGAAGAACTAACTGAAGATCTTGCCGATCAGAATGTCCCGGTATCGGGAGGTCGGAACAAAATACTTGGTGTTAAGGACGTTCTCGGAGAAGAGGTGGCGGCGGAGATCGAGCGAAACGTGAAATATATTTATATCAACTGCAAGCATGTGGATACAAAATACCGCATACTCACCAATATCGCCAATACCTTCATAACCGATTGGAAGGAACGGCTGCCTTTTACCGGACTCACCACCGATATGGTTGTAATAAAATTGCTGAAATGCATCGAGAATTATCACGGTGTGGTAATAATCGTGCTTGATGAGGTGGACAACCTGCTTAAGAAAAGCGGGGACGACGTACTACATATCCTCTCGAGGTTGAACGAAGACCTGAAGAATTCCACAACTGGCCTTATCTGCATATCCAACGATGCAAACGTATTCAATTTAATCGATGCAAGGGTCAACAGCTCTCTGTCGCTGGACATCATGGTTTTCAAGCCCTACAACGCGGTACAGCTCCGGGACATCCTTAAGCACAGGGCGGAAAAAGCCTTCAACGACGGCGTGCACTCACAATCCATAATCAATCTATGCGCTGCATACGCGGCCAGGGATAACGGGGATGCCAGAAGGGCCCTCTCACTGTTGATGGTATCCGGGGAAGTGGCAGAAAGGAGCGGAGCTGACAGGATTGTGGAAGAACACACCAAATTGGCCCTGGAAAAGATCGAGACCGACAGCGTCAGCGAAGTGGTCAGAACCCTTCCCATCCACCTCAAGATAGCACTTCTCGCAATTCAGGTCCAGCACGAGCAAGGGCGAACAAAGATCACCACCGGAAGCGTTTACGAATCATACGTACAGCTCTGCAGAACGAGAGGGATCTCAGCTCTTACCAAGAGGAGAGTAAGCGACTTCATATCCGAACTCTCCACGCTGGGAATAATAGATGCTAACGTGATATCATACGGGAGGGAGGGGCGAACCAGGATCATACGCCTCGCAGCCTGTGACAGTACCATTAGCGACACCTTTGCGAGAGACGACGAGATAAAGGACCTGATGTTTCAGGAAACGTATCCAAGTGTACCAAGGATGCAGACGAGACTTATCTGATAGTTCAACCAAGCTTGCGGTATTGTGTAATTATCCGGTCTGCCATGATATCCGAGGAAAACCTTTTCTCTATTGCCCTTTTACAGCTCTTGGCCATTTTCGGAATTCGCTCTCTTGCGGAATAAGCCCGTTTGAATGTATTTTCCAATAATTTTATGATCTTCTCTTCCGTAGACGTCCGACAAGAAGAAAAAATAGAGACAAAATCCATGATATAGGCTTCTTTTCTATCCTGAACCAGTTCGGGAGTACCACCCATGTTCGAGGCTATAACGGGAATCCCCTGGCGCATGGCTTCCAACACCGCCATTGAGCAGTTCTCCGGCCAGATGGAAGGCATCACCAGGAAGCTTGCTGAAGAAAGGATCTCCGACAAGCGCTTTCGGGGAATAAAACCCAGATAATCGATCTCGGTGTATCGACGGGAATAATCTCTCAGTTCGCCCTTCAAAGGTCCGTCACCTGTTACGGTCAATTTTATTCCATCCCTTTTTCGGTGGTTCATACCAGCTAGGAAGCGCTCGAAGGCCTTCAGCATGGGTATCACGCCTTTTTCCGGATAAAGCCTCCCTGTGAAAATTAGATGAAAAACTTCTTCTGCCGAACCAACTCCCTTCGTCTTTCGTATTATTTTATCGGGAGCAGGGACCCCGTTGTGTATGGTGGTAACTCTTGTCAAACCTCGCTTCCGGATCTCATTTTCAAGATACATGGAAGGCGCTATAATTGAAATGTCCTTGAGGTATTCCTTCCATCGGTTTCTCTTGAAGATCTCGTAACGATATTTGACGGGTCCGAGACATTTCCCCATATTGCATTCATTCATACAGGGAAGGGACCGTTCACGAAGGAATTGGATGGTCTTGGGGCAAATAATGTGATAATCGTGCAGGGTCAGGAGAGCGGGAACGCTACAGTTTTTGAAAAAATAGGGTGAAATTGTGGAAAATATATTATGTGCGTGAACGAAATCGATATCGAATTTCTTTATGGCTCCCTCGATAGCTCTGGCAGCGGTACCGTTCCTTATCTTTGAGCAGGGGCCGGAAGGATGGTGGGAGAAAACGGTGCGGTCTCGTGGCAAAATGAACTGGCCGGACCCGTCTCCGGCAGAAGCTAAAAGAAAAGATTCAACTCCTTTTCTTTTGAGAGCTTCGAAGAGATGGGCGATATGGCTTTCCGCACCACCGACCGTAGTGCCGTTCTCGTTTACGAATAGGATTTTCATTTTGTCACCCAAAAGGGCCTGTATTAACCATTAAAAACCTGGAACAATTATTTATAAATAACCCCAATTAAATAACAGCGGACCTATATATTCATCTTTGAGGTATCCTTATGTCTTACGGGATCAGCAAGTTCGTGGCCGGGCCTTTGTTAAAGGTTTTGTTTCAGCTCGAGGTCAACGGACTAGAAAATATACCTGCCGAGGGAAAGGCGATCCTGGCATCCAATCACTTCTCCTTTCTGGATCATTTTCTCCTACCTGTGATGGTGGATAGGGATATTACATTCATTGCAAAATCGGAATTGTTCGAGAATCCAATATGGGGTTTTCTCCTAACACGATGGGGGCAGATCTCGCTTAACAGGGGGACTGGCGATAACAGCGCAGTAAACCAGGCCATTGAGGTTCTCGAAAACGGCGAGCTGTTCGGCATTTATCCGGAAGGCACTCGGACCCGGGACGGAAAACTTCACGGCGGTCATACCGGCGTTGCGAGAATCTCCCTGATCTCCGGAGCCCCGGTAATACCCGTAGGCATGATCGGCACCTACGAGATACTGCCAAGAGGGGCGGTTAAACCCAATTTAGGGAAAGCTGAAATCAGGATCGGCAAGCCCATGGACTTTTCGCAATACGAGGGAAAGGAGAACGACCGCAAGATCACAAAGATGATCACGGACGAGATCATGGGCGAGATCGGAAAACTGATCGGACAGACTGTGGAGGGAGAGATTTACCGTTACGATGAGATTCTTAACAACAATGAGTGAGTAAAAAAAGTTCATTGAAGGAATTGGTACCGCGGCTCTTTCCATATCGTTTTCATACAAATATCGACGTATTATCACAGGCTCTCAGGTTTGCCTCAACATATTTTTGAGGTGTCATTCTACGACAGCTTTCTCTGAAGGCCTCCACACTATAGCAATCGCTATGCTCAACGAGTTTTCTCAGGGCACTTATAGCCAAACCATGCTCTTTCAGACCTCGCTCAACATGGGTAGAGATGAATTTTGGTTGGTAGTTCCCTACAGGCAGCTCGCCACGGAGGTCCTCAACTGCGATAAGCATGGTATCCGATCCCATTCTGGACAGGTCCCGGCTTGCCTCCTTCAAGCCTTCACGAGAGAGTAGGAGTAGATAATCCGGAATATCCATGCCAGTGTAGTCGATCCGGACCGGGGCGATGATCGATTCTGCAGTGGAATGACCGGACTGCCGTGTTATGGGATATGAATTTCTCTGGGTCGCATAAAGACCTGAGAGAATGGCGCCTCCGCCGAATATGGCCACAGCGCTCTGAATCGCTTGACCCGCACTCCCGGCCACTTTTATTCTTTTAGTGGCAGCCAATCTCGAGGAATATCGCGGCGTGAGGTCGACGCGGTGGGGTGGACAGCCCTCCATGGGCACAATTATTTTCTTTCCATATTCTTTCGTGAACTCTGATCTCAGATTGATCTCCTTCACAGGTGCGAGGTCGGTTTCCTGCATGAGATATTGTAGCCCATCTTCAGACAGCTCGTTCCGTTTACCATATGCACCGGGGCAGGTCTCCCAAACATCGAGAAGCGAGAAGCCATCGTGCAGGATAGCTTCATGGACCATATCCGTCAGCTTGTCAGTATTTTCCTTTCCAACGGACACCCTGCCCAGCCAGCCACCTTGACCGGCCCTTCCCAGGCCGAGAACGTCCAGCGGAGCCTCGATATTCCCCTGCGGCGTCGTCTCGGTTCTACCGTCCTGGGGAGTGGTGACCGACTGCTGGCACCCCGTCATCCCGTAATTGAAATTATTGGCAACTACTAGAGTGATACCGATGTTTCTACGTGCCGCGTTCACTATATGCGTGCCTCCGATGCCACAGCCGCCGTCTCCCATCAATACTATTACAGTCATCTCCGGCCGAGCCATCTTTATTCCGGTGGCATATGTCACGCTGCGGCCATGAAGGCCGTGGAATGCGTTAGTGGTAAAAAAACGATCCGCCAATCCGATACAGCCGATATCGGTAACTATCACTATCCTGTTGCCCGGTAAGCCAAGGCGCTTCATTGCACTGTTCAAAGCTGTCAAAACCTTCCAGTGACCGCATCCTACGCACCATTTCAGGTCTTCTACCGGTTTTATATATTTGATGGCATCCCCCTCCATCGTCAGACCCCCCTATCAATTATTTCCCGGGGAGAAAGTAGGGTCGTATCCATCTTGCTTACAGAAACAACTTCGATCCCCGGATCGGTTTTCCTTGCTATCCGTTCTATTTCGAGAACATACTGGCCGAGGTTCATTTCCGGTACGATCACTCTTTTGCATCCTATTAAAGACTCGGTCAAAGCAATTTCAGGTACGGGCCAGATCGACACGATGACAAGATGAGATATTTTTTTTCCGATCTTGCGAAGTTCAGCAACAGCCTCTCTCGCGCTCCGGGCCACAATGCCATAGCTGACGAGAAGCGTCTCCGCCCCCTCTTGGAAATCCTTCTCAACAAGTTCAAGTTCCCCTCTCCTGTTCATGATCTTGCTGGTGAAATGCTCCATCATTTCACCGATCTCCTCCGGTCTTTTCGTGATAAAACCGTCTTTATAATGCATGGAGGTGGTGTACCGCACTATGCGTTTTCCACCAATGTCGGACATTAATGGTACATCGCCGGGTTGTAAGAAGAGATGAGGTACGAATTCACCTGTATCTCCTTTCACCCGCCTACGGTCCAATATCTCGGGTTTATCCAATGCATCCAGATCGGTCCTTTCCCGAAGCTGGCCCAGCTCCTTGTTGGACATCAGAAAAACCGGTATCCTCAAACGCTCGGCAATGTTGAATGCACGGATCGTCAACGAGTAGCATTCTTCAACGGTTGTGGGGGCCAGGGCAACTATCGGAAGTCCGCCGGAAGTTCCCCATCTAACGAACTGGATGTCCCCCTCGGCGCCCATGGTGGCGGAACCCGTAGCAGGTCCCTGCCGCTGCACGTCAACGATGACCAGGGGCGTTTCTCCCATTATTGCAAGACCGATATTCTCGCTGTAGAGGCTTATCCCGGGTCCGCTTGTAGCGGTCATTGATTTCAAACCGGCCATACTGGCACCGATACAGAAACCAATGGAAGCGATCTCGTCCTCACCCTGGACCGCAATGCCCCCTACTTTGGGAAGTTCCCTTATCATGCCGTGAAGAATCGACGAGGCCGGTGTAATCGGGTAACCGGCAAAGAACCGGCAACCGGCGTCGATGGCTCCTCTGACAACAGCATCATTGCCCTCGAGATATTCGATCATTACGGCGCGCCTCCGGAAGATCACTGCTCGTCTTCCCGCGATATGAGATAGTTGATGGCTGTCTCGCAGACGTTCACACCGTAGAAACCGGTACGAAGAATGCTTTCTATGATGTATGCAAGAGAGACCGCAAGATCGCTTTTCATGTTTTTCACATTCTCAAAGAGATCGTCGCAATTGGATTTCAGTTCATCCATTACCTCTATGCCCTTGTTGGCCTCGTTCACGTCCTTTCCCACAAGCCCTTTCATTCCGGCATCGATGATACCAATGGAGACGGAACTGAGGCGGGAAAGCTCACGAACCAGTTCGGGGTCCACCACCTCCTCGATCCTTGTTATGTTCACGGCCATTTTGCAAGCGTGGTCTGCGATCCGCTCGATGAGCCTTGCAAGTAACAAATAGTAATGGCTTTCAACAAGATAGCCCACGGAAGTTCCAGGGCGCGGATTACGAAGCAGCGTACTGAACTGTTTTGATATAAGATAATAGAGCCGGTCCACCTCGGCATCCCTGGATTTCACATCGAGAGCGAGATCGGCGTCCTTTTCCTCGAGAGCAGTTAGGGCGTCCTGGTGCATACCTTTGGTTATGAGATACATTCTCTTTGTGCCCTTGGCCATGGATAGCTCGGAAGGATCTATAAAATCCTGAATAACCACGTTCTTCATGCTCTCCTCGATGATCTCCGGTCCGATCACAATCCTCGAGAACTCCCTTACCGTTTTCCGCAACTGGGGGTCGAACCGCTCCTTCGAGTTCAGATTGATCACGGTATAGCCGGAGATATATGCACCGATCAGTTTCCTGAGAAGATGGGAAGGTTTGTCCCCATCCACCGTAAAGGTCTTTTCGTGCACTTCCTTTTTCTTGTTCCGGTCCGGCTCCACTACCAGAGTTCCGTCCCTCTGGGGAATTATCTTCAAAGGATCTCCGCTCTTTATACCCCTTTCATGGACCCATTTCTTGGGAAGGGATACAATATAGGTGTTCCCCCCCGTTATCTGAACCTTTCTGGTTTCCATAATAATACCTCATTCGTGATATAATTCAACTTCTTTAACGAGTAATATTTTCATAGATTCATAGTAATTTCTTTTCTCATTTATAAATGTATATATTATATATATAATCCACAGTAAATTTATAGAATGTCGATTTAAATATATTGACATTTAATTTATTCGCAATTTATTAATTAATTGTGTCATTGGA
>JASLWR010000059.1 GCA_030740765.1 Thermoplasmatota archaeon | reverse complement strand
AGCCCTAAGTCGTATGCTGCTTATATCCAATCCATTTAAACCGGAAATATCGTGACTGTAAGCTGATATCTTATCAAAACCGGTAACGGGTAAACTCGTAATGGCATCGATCACGGAAAGGTTCAGGTAAGTTCCCGGTCTCTCGTACTTTTCAATTGATATCAGGTCCCATTGGTGCCCATCCGGTAACGTTATAACCGGCGAGGTCAGAGTTCCCTGAGGAACATATCTCATATGATCGTAGAGCCAAGTATCTTTCTTGTAGTTCGGATAGCCCCCGAACATCACCGTTTTCAGATTTATGCTGTCATAGGTCATCCCAGTGGCCGACCGTGCAGGTGGACGGCCCTGGTAGCTGGTCCGGCTCCATTCGTTCACACTGGTATCAAACAACCACGCGTTCCCATCGTAGTGATACCCGCCATATAATACTACCTTGTGGACCTCGGTATCATATACCATTGTATGGGCATATCTTCGGGGTGGGTTACCGGGAAAGCCACTTTGAAGAAGTTTGGTCCATTCATCATTGGCCACATCATAGCTCCACGAATCGTTCTGGTAACCCCCTCCGGCCCCGCCGAACATGATCATGGTGTTGGTGACCGGATCGTAAACCATTTCGTGATGATATCTGGGTGAAGGAGCCGAGGCAGGTGTTCTTTTGGTCCATTCATCCTTTGCTGTATCGTATACCCACGTGTCATTGGATAAGCGTCCTCCGGGAAGGATCCGGCCCCCAAAAAGCACCACCAACTCGCTTACCGGGTCGTATGCCATTGCTGGGGCGTACATCCGGGGAGGGTGGATGCCTGGCTGGCCTCTTTCCCACTTGTTCGTCTCAGTGTCGTAGGTCCACGTGTCGCTCATATAATAGTAACCGCCGAACAGCACTACCTTGCCGTTCTTGCTGTCGAAGGCCATGCCTGGATAGATCCGCCCCGAAGGGGTTGGAGACGGGAAAACCTGGGTCCATTGATTATTTGAAGTATCATAAAGCCACGTTTGAGATGTGTAACCTTGAGCAGTCTGGCCTCCGAACATTACAACCTTTTCGTTTTTAAGATCGTACACCATCTTTTGTCCATGACGGCCGTCTGGTGAATCGGGGGGAATGATCTCGGTCCAACCTTCGACATCGATATTTGAAAGGTTTGCACGTGCATCCGGTCCAATACCATATATGGAAATCCCGTTTGGAGTGCATCGGGTTAGATCATCATATGAACCTGCAAACCATCCCCCGATCTCGGTATCCTCGCTGCGCTCAAGAGAACTAAAACGATTACTGGATTCCGGTTCAATTAGTTCAGAACCCGTAGGGGACTGTACTTCTATGGATGCATCTTGCTTGTTTCCTAAGTTATTTTCCCGTCCCATAATAATTCCAGTCGTAAGTCCGGACATCAAAATCATGAAAGTAATAAGCACTGCGATGATCTGCTTCATTGTTCCAGCCTGCTGTTATAATCCAACTAAACTATTGTAGATAAGAAAATCAGGATCTACTTTCCTTTAGATTGAGCGGATTTACCAGTGTTCTCCTGGGGTAAGGTAGAAGGCATGTCACCTAGAAGTCTAGACAGTGCATCCAGAGTGTTCTCTTCTCCAGATGTAGAGGTATCTATACTCTTCTTTTCTATAGATGGGCCATCTACGGGTTTATCAACCGCGGGCTGAGGGGTATCCACATTTGTTATGTCCATATTCAGCCTGGCAGAAGGCGTATCAACCACGGGGACAGCGGCTTCCACATTTTTCATCTCCATGGACGGAACCTCGGAGGGTGTTCCAACCACGGGGGGAGAGGTATCCACATTTTTTGTCTCCACGGACGGAATCCCTGAGTGAGTTCCAACCACAGGTGGGGTTTTCCTACCGGAAGGACGTGAAAACGAATATTTTTTCGAATTTTGAGATACCGGGACAGGCGCCACGGGACCCGGTTCCTCAACTGGAATAGGAGGGGTTGGAGCGACGGGAGGCGGTGCATAGATCCTTGGGACCTGTACAGCAGATGAAGGGGCGGGTGGTAACGCCTTCATAGGTGGAGGCGGTACCTGCTCTCCTTCAAGGTTAGGCAGCACCACTGATGGCGCCGGAGCCGCCCCTCCTGTTACCGGCGGAGGTGGAATGTACTCAGCGGATGGTTGTGGCCGCACTCCCGCGGTAGATGTAAGTTGTTTGGGCTCTCCCAGTTCCGTGGGTGAGTAAGATTGTCTAGCCAATTGAGGTTTCTCCTGTCTGTATCCGAAATTTCCCGCATACTGCGGTAGGGCCTGCAAATTTTGCATCGGCGGCAGGGGTGGCGGTGGCGGGGGTGGTATGATCTCAGCTTCGAGGAGGTCCAGTTCGAGTTGTTTCTTTCGATCCCTTTCCTCGACTTTCTTTTTCCTAATTACGAAGATAATAAATCCGATCACAACCAGTGCCAGACCTGCAACTGTTATCCACAGCCACATTACCTGGGATTGAGAGATCAATCGTTCAGGTGCAGTATCTTCCTCATAAGCAGAACTTATAACTACCGTTGTCGAATTTTCCTTGATGCCACCAGGATAACTTATCCGGATTATGATGCCATATGTGTTCGGAGCAAGAATAAGCGTACCGGAGATCACAGCCTTCACAGTGATCCGAGTCCCTGCCGGAAGGGTTACTTCTTCAACCATATTTACATAAGAAGCAAGATCACCCAGTGCTTTTAATTGTACTTTGATGGGCAAATTCCCCAGGTTAGCGAGAGAAATATTGAAAGTGGCGTTATCTCCCTGTGTGATGTTGATCAGAATGGCGTCCATTTCCAGTTTCAGATCATATATGGCGACGAACGAAGTATTTATTAGGAACTCCCAAATACCGGAATTGCATAAACCCTCGAGGATCCCGGTAACAGGGACAACCTTCCAGTAGTAAGTGGTGTTATCTTCGAGTCCCTCCATCATGATCCATGTATTTTCAGTTATATTAAGCATCGTTAGGTTACCTGGAGAATCTCCAAAATAGACTTCATAGCTAACTTCGTCCTGGGTTGGATTAATCCCTTCCCATGAGAGATTAGCCTCAGTGAGGTTTAGGATGGAGCCATTCAATGGTGCCTGCAGGTTGGTCTCGGGAAATAGAACCGTGGTATTGATGTTGAAACTCCACGTGCCATTGGAGCAGGATCCAATTTCGGTATCGTCCCTGGGAACAACCTTCCAGAAGTAAGTGGAATCGTCATCAAGATCACTCACCTTCACCGTGGTGTTGGTTATGTCAGAGAGATACAGAAGCACGGGAAAGGTCTTTGACAGATAAAAGTCAAAGTAGACATCTCCAGGCTCGTTATCAACGTCATAAAAATCCCATACAAACTCAACATCGGTGGAGGTTTGCATAGAATGTTTGGAAGGAGTAGTAAGCACAGTCAAGGGCGGGTCGTTTACCGGAGTCACGTTCACGGGGATTGTAATATTGGATTTCAGGGAGGGTAAGGACTTTTCGAAAACAGTGGCTGTAATATTTCCTGAACCGTAATAATTACTTGCCCCTGCGATCACCAGCGTATCGGGCTCCAAAAGTTCTGCGGAAATGTTCTCATTATCGCTAACCACGGAGTACATAAGTATATTCTCCTCGGTATCGAATACGTAATTCGAGAAAAACGACTCGTAGGTTGCGTTTTCGTCCTCGGCTATCTGGATTGAAGGGGGTGCGTTGGACCAGACGGGCCCGTCATCAACGTTGACAACAGTTATATCGAACTGGTTACTCGATATGGAGCGGCCGTAGAGATTCGTACAGTTCACTACTACCAGGGGGGTTCCGGTCCAGTTTTCTCCTAGAGAATCAATACCCAGTAAAGATCCGTTGAAGGAGAAATTCATTTCGGCCTCCTCGGGGATCGATTCCACCGAATAATTTGAATTCATAATGTCCGAATAAGCGTCATAAAAGTACATCGAAACATCGATTATAGCTGGCTCGGGGGTGTCTTCTGTGAGAAAAAAGGATTCCGATATTGTTTTTATTAACTTAGGTGATTCGACACCTGTCCAGTTAATCTTCCAATCGTTGATTATCGGTGACGCGCTCCCGGGACCGGAAAGGTGAGCCTCCAGATAAATGCCAGGGTGCATAAGGACGTTAATTCCCGTAAGGTCTAGTGTCTGAGAACTGGAATTTGGGGAGATATCCATAAGTATATTACCAGTACGGTTATCGTGAATTGTAATGTTCAGATAGCTTCCGTCGGGAACGTCGCAGTTGATCTCGAAACTGTCCCACACGTTGTCAGGCATTTCGCTGGAACGACGCCCAGCACCCGAAAACGGGAGGGTTACATCCCTTGACCTAAAAGCAGCTTCCGAAAGGAAAAGGGATGCATGTTCTTTTATGGTCCGTGATGATAAAGCATTTCTTGATATCAATACCTCGTCAATAAGGCCATTGAAACCGTTCGCTCCTGTGGAATTTGCTCCCAGGAATAGCGGTTCGCTACAGTACGGATCGAAACCCGAATAGGAGCCGCTGATCTTCAATGAGCCATCCACGTAGATGCTTGCTAATGAACCCGAGCGGGTGAAGGCGACATGAACCCATTGGTTCTCCATGATACCAACGCCGGTTTCTATCTCGGAAGTGCCGTTGTCGAACACGTATCTAACGATACCGGAAGGATCGATGTATCCCGCCTCATTTATCTCTCCGGTCTCCCCGTACTCCGAAAAAAGAATACCGGGATTACCCTGCTGGTGCCGTTTGATCCGGAACTCATAGGTGGCTTCGGTGAGATGCAGTTGAACAGAATCCCTTATCTCCAAGGTTGGCCCGGAACCGTTGAACTCCATTGCGCTGCCGAACAATCCCGAAGTGGATCTTCGATCCCCGTGGAGAAGGCCGAAAATTCCATTCCGTCCCTTGTCGCGAATCACGTGTCCTTTTTGCTCATCCAGACTGTATAGAAGAACTGTTTCGGTTGAGGGCGAAGGGGCGTTTGGTAATATGCGGGCATTGCCGCTCTCCATGGATAGACCACCTCTCGCATCGAGGAATATATCATTGGAGTTCCTTGGAACTCTGGTGATACGGACCAGATCGATGGTCCCGTGAAAGAAACGAGCGGGCGTATAGGGAAAATAGGACGAACCCACCTCGGCACCCACGAACAGTGGAACGTTGGAGTGCCTAATGGGAAAGTCCACGGTGAGCCTTGCTTCCTCTCGCCCGTTGAGATACAATACCATATCAGGCCTATCGAAGAAAAGCACCATGTGATACCATCTATTCGGTATAAGCAATGAGCGGGAATATAACGTATTGTACTGGTCAGGTTCCAGATTTATAGTGGATAACAGAACCTTTAGGGTACTGTTCTTCAATACATGTACCGCGTAATCACCGTTCTCCCTACCTCCTAGAAGAGCGGCATCCTTTTGCATGGAATCAACGCGGAACCACGCCTCTATACCTATGGAATCGTCGGGTTTCAATGAATCGGTCTTCTCAACCCATATATAGTCGTCCCTACCGTCGAAATGCAATGCTTTCCCGAACTTTCCGGCTCGCCATGTTGGATCGCTGGGTTCTGCATTCCCACCACCACCGAGAAGCCCGTCATTCCCACTTGAGGAGCCGTCAATCAGGATTTGACCATTACCCTCATCGAAATCCCACATTGCACTAGTGTCGTTATCAGCAACGGGGGTGCTTCGTAAATTATGGTCACCAATAAAAGCATCATTCCACTCATTATCCTTATTCCACTGAAGACCCCAGCAGCTCAACGAAGGTGTGGAAGCACCATTTCCCGTAAAG
This sequence comes from Thermoplasmatota archaeon, assembly GCA_030740765.1. Lineage (GTDB taxonomy): Archaea > Thermoplasmatota > Penumbrarchaeia > JASLWR01 > JASLWR01 > JASLWR01. Next base: position 15,129 of record JASLWR010000059.1, on the reverse strand, counting down.
GAAGCTCTAATGCGAACCCTGGAGATGCCCATATCATTCAGAGACGAGATATTTATATGGTAATCGGGAAGTTCCATTAGACCCGCCACCGGGGTCGAGCTTAGAGCATTTATTACTGTTATATTGACGTATGTATACGGTAGCTCAGTTTTCTTCACGGAAAGACGATCCCAGCGAGCGTTCTCCGGAAGAGTGATCAGGGGTGAGGTCAGGGTCCCGGTAGCTTTATACCGGTATTGATCGTATACCCAGGTATCATCCTTGTAGCTTTGATAGCCTCCAAACATCACCACCTTTCGATTATCGCGGTCATACGCCATATCGTGGACGTATCTTAATGGCGGGCGTTCTACGTAGGTTTGTCTCAGCCAAGTGTTAGCCGATATGTCCAGCAACCATACGTCCCAATCATACGGGTAACCCCCATATAATATCGTTGAATGATCTTCATGGTCGTATACCATGCCATGATAATACCGAGCCGAGGGGCGCTGAGCAGGGAATATCTCCGTCCAGCGGTCGTTGGCAACATCGTAGAGCCAAGTGTCGCGAAAAGCAGATCCAGCGACACCACCGAACATCACTACACGGTTATTGACTGGATCGTAGACCATATCTTGAAAATACCTGACTGCAGGGGATACGGGTGGAGACATCTTCGTCCACGTATTCTCGTTAAGGTCGTATGCCCATGTGTCGTTCTTAAGTTTCCAACCCCCCGAATATGTCCTGCCGCCAAATAATACTATCTTGCCATTTGTGCTGTCATAGACCATTGAATGACCGTAGAGTCTGGGGGGTGACTGTTGGGGATACTGCCGCGTCCATAAATTGTCCCGTGCGTCATAGAGCCATGTCTCCGGAGACACCCAGTATCCACCGAAAAGAACGGTTTTATTGTTCTTTTCGTCATATGCCATTGCATGATGATACCGTACTGGTGGAGAGGAAGGAGGTTGTGCCTTGGCCCAACGGTTGGTTCTAGCATCGAAGACCCAGGTCTCCGAGCTGCTCTGCCCGTTGCTTGTGCGGCCTCCGAACAAGACGGTTCTCTTCTCAGCGGTATCGTATACCATCCTGTGACCGTAACGGGCCATAGGTTTGGTCTGGGGGAGCATTTCCGTCCACCCGGAACTCGTGATCCCTGTAAGATTCACCCTGGCGTCGGTTCCGTGTCCCACTAATGTGACGCCGCTGGGGGTGCTTGAGGATAACTCGTCCTCAGTACTCTGGAACCATCCCGCTGCCTCATTGCTTCGGGCGAGGCCTTTTGTGCCTTGCGTTTTAGTAATTACAGACTCAACACCTTCTTCGATATGACTCGTGCTTAAATCTCGATCAGAATAAATCTCCGGCCGTCCCACCATTTTCGTAGCGGCAGGTATGACGATCCCGCTAAAAAGCATTGATAATACCAGCAACAAAGTAAATATACGTTTCATTCGTCCACATCCTTGTAAATCCTCATTTTTGTATGTCTCGGATAAATTCGTCAACGATATCTCTGAGATTTTCCGGAGTATCCTCTATAGACCTTCCAGATTCCTCTGATAACTCATAATCTTGTTTTAAAAGGGGCTCTATATCGATGATCTCAACATCCAGGTGGGTTCCCGGTTGAAACTGGTCCCTCGCTCCGGAAGCGGGCCAGCCGATAGTGGGGGGTAAAATCTCGACAATGGGAGTTTTACCAACCATCTCTAACGATTTCCTTTTACGTTTAGATTTCCCTATCGTGCTTTTATTTTTGACATGTGACGAGCTATCAAGTGATGTCCGTATCCGTTTTATTCCACCACGCTTTTTTCTTTTCTCACGGGAATGCTCATCCACGTCCCCCTCCACGTCTCCCTCCTCCTCCCCGTCGTCCATGGCCTCGTTCTCATTGAATATATGTAACCTTAGCTCGTTCTCAAGCATCATGCTTTGCTTGCGTCGTCTCAGATATAAATACAGGACTATCAGGAAAAAACCCAGGAAAACAACGAATATTCCAGCTCCGTATGCCCATTTCAGTGTAGTCGCACTATAAGTGTCACCATGACTCATTCCAACATCATCGTTTTCATCCTCTCTGAGCTGGATAACCCAGTAATCGGATATTTCTACCTTTTCGCCTGTCACCCGCACTTCCAGCTCATAGCTGTTTTCCATTGAAAGATCCGTAGCGTTCAGGAGATATTGGGAAGCGTTCGGCCCGCTATCTAACTGTAGGCCGTTTAGGTACCATGAATAATGCAAAGGGAGTTCACGGGTTTCCGGGTTGACGAGATAGATACTGAAATTGGTTAAGTCATCAGGTTCTAAAAACAGCTTTCTCGGAGGGGGAAAAAGAGAATATCTTCCATCGATCTTCTCTCCTGGCGAAAAGGCTAATGTAGTGAACCTTATGACCCTCTCTTGATTCAAGCGATTCCCCGCCCGGTCTGTGATCTTGTCGGTCAGTATCAATGCGTAGGTACTGTAATACGAAAGGAAATGCTCAGGGATTAGTAAGGCGGTTGAATTTATCTCGAACCATTCTACATGGAATGGGATCTCATTAAAATAAAGATCTTCGATCCTCACAGCTATCTGTAAGCGGTCGTACACAATTGGTTCCGAAAATATTAGGGTGATCTTGGAAGAAATGGGAATATCAATTTCGTCGTCCAGGGGAATCGTTTCAAGAATTCTTGGCTTTTCCTGGTCAATAAGCTTGAAAGTATGATCCGGTTTGCCGGGACTGCCATCGGAATCCATGTTACCTGAGTGGTCCCACAATTTGGAGTCTACGTGAAAGATACCAATATTAACACCATAACTATTCCAATCCGCACCGTACGAGCCCGGTAATCCCGGAATTCCCTCAAGGGGTATTACTGCCATTACGGTTCCATCATCCTCCCGTGAAATGATAAGTTCCCCAGAAAGGTTTTCTTCATCATTGGACTCTTTCACTTGGAAATGTACAAGCCTTCCCAGTGGATATTCACCATCATTATCAACGGCTCCGTCCATTTCTACCATAGACTCAACTGAAGCCACAACAGGAGGAAAATCATCTACCAATTGGATTATGAGATCTGCTGATGGCCATAAACCATCGTCCCGGTTCCCCCATTCATCCACAAGTTGTGTTTCCACCAGATATTTTCCATCCGGTAAACCGATGGTATCCCACAGGAAATAATAATACCCGCCACCTTCCTCGGTAAGGGGAAATGAACTGTTGTATACGGTCTGATTTCCAGAACGGGCGATAATAACATTACCGCTGAGATCTTCCTCGTCATTTGCCTCTTCCACTGAGATCCGTACAACTGATCCGATGGAATACATATTATCATTATCACCATTCATTCCGGAGCTAACCCTTTTTATCTCGGGTGGGATCGTATCCACTATGGTAATGTTGTGAGCTGAGTTGAATTCCTTGCTACGGTCAAAGTTACCTGCATTGTCCTCTAAAAAGATAAAGACCCGGTAATTCTTCCCTGGAACAACGTCTTCTGTATCCCAAAGGTAGGTATATCGCCCTCCCCCCGAATCCATGAGGGCAGCGTTATTTATCACCGTTTGATCTTCTTCATCTCCTATTGATAATGAACCATAGAGTCCCGTTTCCAGATTTCTTTCCTGTACGATGATCTCCACTTCACTGCCCCTTTCATATATGCCTGAGAGATTATTATCGTATTTGGAATAGACCTTTAAAATGGATGGGGGCGTGATGTCCATTTGAAAGACGGTAAAGGTCTTCTGCGAGATTCGAGGGACAGACACCTGGACATGAACAATCTGACCGTCCTCGGTGTCATAAACGTTGATCACGTCACCGTCATTCACGCAGTAGTCGATCCCTTTAGGGGGTGTCGCCAGTTTAAGTATCACCCTTCCGTCTTCGATGTCCTCATACTGGTTGTTCGTTACGGTAAATTCAGCTGAAACCCGGCTGCCGTCATTGGGCCCGTTTATCTCCACATCGATATAACCAGTAGGGGTGGAAGCAATGGCACTTCTCACCCCATCGCCGTCGTCGTCATACGTATAATAGTCGAATGTATCGTTGTTGACCATGAAAACACGATAGCTGCATTCCTCCACTGTTTCCTTCGCCCCACCAGTGGCAGTGTGGATCACAAGTGGATAGTCCGGGGCCTGCCAGTCACCACTCAGTACATTTCCGTTCACATCAATTATCTCGTCTCTATGGGTGTGGCCGGCAATGAATGCCTTGACGTCCTTCTCTATCATCAGGTTCTCCATGTCCTCCACGCGCCACATGGGCGTATCCTTGCCATTATTGGTCTTCAGGGGCGCATGCATAAAGATAAGTTTCATTGTATCGTTCTCGTGTTCCGTCAGGTCATCTGTTATCCATTCCATTTGCTCGTCGGTGAAACTTTCCACCTTGTTATCGGGATGAGGGACGGCCCCGTACAGCACCTGCCAGTGACCGCAATTCAGACCAATGAAATGATGGGTCCCGTAATTGAACGTGTAATCCAGCAGGGGATTTATGGTGTTACGGTAGATATTTATCCCTTCCGCGTTTCGATAACTGTATTCGTGGTTACCCGTCACTACATAGACCGGGACTTTGAAACCCTTGCAAAGATCGATGAACATCTCTGCCTGTTGCTGGTCCGGTGTGCCGGAACCGGTGGGGTCCGCATCGTAACTATCACCGGTAATGATAACCAGTTCCGGGTTTATCAGGTTGATCTCCCGGACGGCTTTCCGGAAATTCGCCACCGAGTTCTTCTCATCTATGTGTATATCTGACATTTGGACGAACTTGAACCTGTTTTTGTATTCACTTACAACAGAAACCGCATTCACCTGATACTGCTCCTGGGTGTCCACATTCACCCTTATATCGTAGAGATCGATTAGTGTGCCATTGGATAATCCTACTAATAATATCCATCGGCCGGCCTCTCCCGTTAAATTCATAATCTTGAGAGAATAGGTGGCCCCATCCCCGATGATGGTGACATTGAAGACCGAATTGTGCTCGATACCCTCGCCCCTGAACCATACCTCGAAAACTTCACCGGGAGTCCTTATGGCCGGCAGGGCAAGCCTTGGTCTTTCGAGCACCAGAGATGAAGCCCCCCGGGTCGCTCCATCCGTGCTTCTGCCCCCTCCCGCTTCGTAAGCGGGGAAAGCGGAAGCTGACGAAGCCATTATAATTAATGACAATATGAAAATTGCTTTCAGGTCCGAAAATATCTTCAATATCTCACCTACGTTGAAAAAATTCTATTTCTCATCTGAGAGGGCCATTTCTTTTCTTTCCTTCTTTGCAATGGTCCATATGCTGGATACTGTTTTGTTGTAATTTTTTAGAGAATCTTCAATGTGGAATTCCACGAAATGCCAAGCTCGCTCGAGGTTCCCAGAACGTAGTTGATATACCTTTTTCTTGTTAGCGAAACCCTCTATCTCGGTAACCTGGCTTTCTACAAGGTCCATAGACTTGAGTTTATTCAGGTGATTGTAGAGAGTTGGGCGAGTTGTGTTTAGATAGGTAATAAGTTCTTCAACTGTCCAGAACCTGTCGGGCATGAGGATAAAACATTTGAAAAGATTAATTGGTGTGTCCGTATCCTTCTCCCTTTTAAGATAACCGATCTGTGTCAAGAACATCTTCAGGGCGTTATCCAGTGTTGCTTCTTTTGAAATGGGAGCATTTTCCACTATGTTTATGTTGAATACCATGGTAAGCAGATATGAAGGACATAATATATACATATTATTTTTGTAATAATGAGCAGTCAGAATATTAATATACCCTTAAATTCCACTATTTGTTTTGATATTTTCACAGGATATAGTGAAAAATATTCGAGAACGAACCGGAATCATTTATTTCCAAAGTGAATAACTGACACAGGGCTGATGTGTGCCCATGGTACCGCAATAATGGTCACAACCTCCTGTTTGAATATCGTAATTTGCTTTTGACTCGGTCTCCATGGGTATTTAAAGAAGAAAAAAAAAGAACAGAAATCCCAATAACCAATATCAGACTTCTTATGGATTCCAGAAATAATTGGTCACTTGTCCGGGTGATCCCAGGGAAAATGCGACTATTATTCCAGCGGCTATCAGCATCCCCAGTTTGGTTCTCTTTGATAGGGATTTATCTGTGATGGCCCCAATAACGAGTCCAAATGTTAAAACTACAATTCCACAGTTCATAAAGAGGACCCGGGTTGCTCCCAAATTACGACTGGAATCCTCATAACTCTCCCCGGCATCCTTATATGCTTTTTCGTTGGCATCTTGCTCTTCGGGGGTATCACCTGCCCATCTATAATTACTTTCATCATCACGATAATCCTCTTCGTCCGGTTCTTCTAAATAAAGAACAGTTCCACCCAATATTCCGGATATCAGTAGAAGGCCAAAGGCAACAAAGCACATGATAACATAGAACTTCCCCGTAGAAAAACGCCCTTCCCGATGGATCATTGTTGGCTTGGACAGTGTTTTTTGCTCCCTGGCTGATGGAGGTGGTGGATAAGCGGGCCGTGGGTCATACGGGGCAGATTCTCTTTCCCTTCCGTTCATATTTTCATCTCCCATTCACAAATTCATGTTACGATAAGCTAGTTATACGCTAATACTATAAAAGTATGTTCTACAATATTCCCGTAAAATCAACATCCTTCCTGAAGAGCTTCAGTGGATAGTGGGAACCTTCCACCACCACCTCATCGTTCCTGTCGAAAGGGACTTCGTTGAACCCGTCGTGCGACACGATACCCCCTGCCATGTCAGATATTAGAGTAAGACGGGTTGTGAAACCGATCCTGTATTCTATTTTGTGCATCGGTTCCCTAACGAGATAAAAGAATTCGGAATTACGGGTTTTATTGTATTGATCCATGAGACTTTTGTACTGTTCCCCGGTGAGGATGTTCTTGGACCATCCGCTCATCCCCTGTAAGGTCGAGCAGATAACACCTGAGGAACGTTGCCACTCCTTGGAGGAAGGTATCGAATTGTCCGAAAGTACGCTAAGAGCATATTTTGACGGGCGGCCGAAGAGATTGTTGCCGAGAGCATATTCGTTGAATGCCATTTCTATTGGAACGTTTATTCCCGTAGCCTTTTTTATCTTACCCTTCAGACGGTGATACTGAGAGAATGACCTTTTAACGAAATCTTTATTGGATGCGATATTCTCCAAAATGGCTTCCATTTTTTCTTGGAGGCAGTTCTTTCCGGAAAACGTCTCTGTCGATAGAGATAGCCCCATGAAATGACCCACACTGTTCTCTTGACAGGTATGGACCCCAACGATAAATCCTTTCTTCAAATAATGAGTGAGGGTAAATAAAGTACCGTCTCCCCCCAGGACGAAATATATCCCAATCCCCTTCAGCTTACGGTGATGCAGATTATTCCTTGCCATAATCTCAAGGCTGTGATGAGAGTGATCCTGGAAATAATCGACAATTTTTTCGATCTGTGGAGAATGAAGGAACTCCTCGTTACAGATGACGGCAAATCTCATTTATACCAGTTTCCTTCTATTAGAAATTGGAGGAACAGCCTAATCGTCTTCAACAATATTAAATTTACCTATTATCGGATTATCCTGAATTGGTACGTGGCAAATATACTCGGAAAAAGTGTGTTATCGAGCCTCCAATACCTTGAAGTACTAAAATTGATAGGCAACCGACATAATAAAATAGAAAGATAATTTATATTTATCTTTAAAAAGAAAAAAGTTAAGAAAATTATATATGTTCCGGAATCCATATAGGTTATAGGGGGAAATGTATGCCTACAAAAGATGAGATAGTAACTTCTACAGCTAAGATGCTTAATGACAGATATAATATGGACCATAACGTAACTATCCAGACCGTCGTTGAAAAGCACCTGAAAGAGACTTTTCAATTCAGACGGTATCTCTGTAGGAAGACCGCCAAGAGCTTATGTGATTTCCTTGAGGAAAAAGGTATTTTCTGTCCATATATGATTAACGATGGCCCCATTAAGAGAACGTGGTCCATCGATTTCACCGAACTGAACGATTTTCTCGAAAAGAAGATTTGAATCTATTGTATCATTCTTTTTTTTATTTATTTCTGAATTATCAGAAAATCACTTATTATCCAGTTTATATTAGCTTTCTTGTACCGTTAGGTGTTTGATATGTTTGACACAAGCGATATGGGCACCTCGCAAGTTCTAGCAATCGGGGATGATTATTCCCGTAAGAACGACATCCAAGATATAGTGCTGGCTACAACCAAGGGCAATACCGCTCTGGCCGCAGGGGATATCTTCCCAAAAGGAATGAATATTGTTGCCGTTACCCATTCCACGGGATTCATTAAGGAAAATTATCAGGAGCTAGAGCTTTCCGTTCACAAGAAGATCGAGGAAAAAGGGATTAAAATACTTACCTCGGTCATGCCCTTTCACTCCTGGAACGACCATTATCGTAAAAGATCGGGAGCGGTTGTGCCCACCACTATCATAGCGGATACCCTGAGATTGTTCGGCCAGGGGACAAAAGTATGCGTCGAGATAGTGATGATGGCCTGTGACGCTGGATTGATACCTCAGGGCAAACCTGTCCTGGCAATAGCCGGAACCGGAAAAGGGGCGGATACCGTATTATCGATTGTGGGATGCAACTCTCGAAAATTCTTTGATATGCAGATTTTGGACGTAATAGCCAAACCGAGAAGCTGGTGAATGCATGAACATCTTTAAATTATGGCTTCAACATAAAAAAGGGAAGGGGAAAAAACTTCCAGATATACCTGAAGAGTTCTTGCCAAAAGTAACGAACGAGGTCTATTTCGACTATTACTGCCGCAAATGCGGTTACCAGACCAGTGATTTTAAAAAAAAATGTATCAAGTGCGGCGGTAGTTACGTGAAAACTGAACATTACAGCAAGAAATAAAGTCAGATATGTAATTTCTATCTCAGGTAAATGGAAATTGAGTGCCCGAACCGGGATTCGAACCCGAGTACAAGGCTCCGCAAGCCCTGAGGATATCCATGCTACCCCATTCGGGCAATGGTCAAGCTTCAGGGTAATCCGACCAGCTTTATAATAATTTTCCTCCGCGGAGGATGAGTGTTGAGAATTTGTTTTTGGTTAATGTTATTCAATTACAGGGTACTTATAAGAATTCATACTTTCTTATCGACAATACACTTAAACAACCTGTAAGTGTACCAATATGAATATATAATAGATAAATAAGCGTACAAACGAGGTTAAGTATACTTCTCGCCATTGATATCTCCAGGAGGAATTCCAAATGTGGAGAAAAGAAGGAACGAAAAATGGCGAAGGTGCAAAGACGGATACGAAAACCAATTTGAAAAAGAAAATTCGACATGATATATATAATTCGATCATTGGTATTTTCCTGGTTCTGATGATAGTTATAATATTGCTACCTGCAGTAGAAGCGGGTTCGGGAAGTAATAATCAACAAATCTTGAATACACCAACCGGCCAGGGACAAGGTCAGGGACAAGGGCAGGGCTATCAAGGTCAGCAGGGCCAGCAGGGTGAGCAAGGGGAACAATATTGGCGGACAATCCAAGAGTATTACCCAACACAAGCTCAGGAATTGTTTTATGGAATATATCCAAACGAAACCGTTATCAGCACAATAATTGACGTGACCTATTCCAAGGCAGAAATGGAATACCTATACATTCTGGATTATTCCGCAGCCTTTGTCTTCAATAATACTGAGAACATTACCGTTTATATTCCTCTGCCTGCCGGTTCCATAGAAGATCTGGTTATTTTAGTCAATAATGAACCGATTGGGCATCCAACCATTAAGTCCAATCAGGTGATTGTTCCTCTTTATGCTGTTGATGCACCACACACACTGAATGTGGCATATCTTGCACAGGGGACGGATCTTTATGCCCATTATATTCCCAAGAACGTTTTCCTTGATAAATTCTACGTGGAAATCGAATTGAAGAACGTGAGATATGATAAAAGGATCCCCGATAACTGTTTGACCCCTGACGAATTCATATCGTCGAATCCAAGTTCGTATTTCAAATGGGACAAGGAAAATACAATATTAAAAGAAGATATAACGCTTGAAATATCAACACCGGATGAGGATAAAGTACAGGTAAAAGAAGAAAAGAAAGAAATACCTTGGAACAAGATTTTCATAATAGGATCCACTCTTTTAGTCTTTTGTTTAATTATTGCTCTGTTCTATTACCATGCATTTAAACAGCCTGCAGGCAGATGGAAATTGAATGTTTCATATTTATTCATATTTATTCATGCCTGTTGTAATCATGTACGTTCTGCTTGGTATAATGATCCAACATGTAGACGTTTTGATTGCAGGGCTTAGTTCAATAGTCTTATGTGTGGGAATGATGTTTTTGATAAATACCCGATCATTAAGAATTATGGACCGAAAATGGTGTGTCTTTCTTGTGCCCTCGTTCTCGCTGATATGTGCCTCCGGAATGGTATTCTTTTTTAATTATGAGGGATTTATATTTGCATCGATTCCCTTGATTGGCGCTGCAATATTATATCTTCATTTTTTGAAGGCGAACAAGAACCATGTCACAATACGAAAGATTGTTAAAAAACTGTACAAATGAGTTTAAGTATGCTTACGTATATTAATGCGAATATAGGATATATAACATGTTCAGAGAACGTACCATCCGAAGAGTATTTAGGTTCCTATCTATCATGATATTTTACTCCATTATATTTGGCTCGATCTTCACATATGTTCTCGGTGGAGGTCCCCAGTCCCAACAAGGTGGAAATGAGGTCGATACCTCATGGATAATAAGCATAACCCTCTCTAATAACAACCCCGCTAGGAACCAGGAGGTGTTCTTATCGATTCAGGTGAAGGATGCTCAGGGAAACCCTGGAAAGAATATTCCGTTGGATATCATATTATCTTCTTCGTCACTACCTATAGATATAAAAGAGATCAAATTCCTCTACGGCTCAACTCCGGAAACGGACGGGAACGGGCAATACCAAGCAATATTCAATGCACCTTATTTTCACACCCATAAAAACGGTCACTATGCTATCGAAGCTTCCATTGTTAAGAATGATGGATCAACGATATCTGCCGTACAGGAATTTATCGTTCAGGAAAAGATATTGGACTTGATCGGAATTCAAATTGCAGAACCTGCGGCACCGGGGATCTGGTACGGGGTGGCCTTATATGATTATGATCGTGCACCTATCACTTTCAGCATATTACAAAATGGAATGAAACGAACAAAGATCTGGTCCGAGGATACCTGGAAACTTTCAGACGTAATGTATAATGATGGCCAGGGAAAAGAGGAGAATACCGTAACATACGAAATCTATGAGGCTGAGGACGAATTCGGTAGCCTATGGAGATGTGAGGGAAATTCAAATATTCTTTTAGAGAAATACGGATACCAGACAAATACTACATTGTATCATTTCTTGATAAGTGAGATTTACGGAAATAACATAAATGTGAGCATATCCGGTTACATTAAAGGCGAATTGACAAACATGTCCTTCGAAATTCCAACTATACCATTGAACAGACCATACGTTGGTATTACCGATCAACCTGGTCAATGGTCCCAGGGAGCCATAGATACATATGATGGATCGACAATAAAAAATGTTAATTTTTATGGCAACGGTTTTCAAAATTTATCTACTCTTTCGCTTTCCAATGACCTGTATGGAACGAACCAATTTGAATTCAGCTCCGATAATTATCTTGGATATTATGAATGGAAGATACCGGAAAATGCTCCGCCAGGATACTATCTTGTAACTCTAGAGGGACTCGATTCCAACGGTACCTTCATTCGAAGGGAATCAAGTTTTTATATTACGAAGGAAACCATAGGAACACAGCAAGATGAAGAACACCATGAAGTATTATTGCTCTTAGGAGGCATTTCGATCATTCTGCTTCTTACCGTGTACTCGGTTGGTATTTACACGCGTATTAAAAGAAGAAAGTTACTTGACCACATAACAAGAAAACGGATATACGAACATATCACGTCAAAACCAGGGATCCATTTTCGTGCAATTCTTAACGATCTGGATCTGAAAACCGGCACTCTGGCCCATCATCTAAATGTTCTGGAGCGCGAAGAATATCTCCGATCCTATCAGGATGGGATGTATCGGCGTTTTCGTTTATTCGATAAGAAACAATCTTCGAAAATTGTGTTGACAAATATTCAAGGACGAATTGTAAACACGATAGAAAAAAATCCCGGTGTTTCTCAAACAAATATATCAAAACTTATCGGGAGCAGTCGAATAGTAGTCAATTACCACGTAAAGATTTTGAATGATGTTGGCATGATATTCATGGAAAAAGAAGGACGAGAAAGTCACTGCTATTGCAACTTATAGATATTTTCACGTATTTCCAATACAAATCAAAATTTCCATGAGTTGTAAGAAGATTTTCATGTTTTAAACAAACAGAAGACGCCCACGGGACATCAACCTGACAAAACAAATTGAATTAAGTCAAGCTGTCGAAAAGAACCTTCAACCCGTTGTCAAACATGCAATGATATATTACATAATTGTGGACAATTTTAATTCCCTCATATTAAGGGAAATTGGTATCAAGCTCTTCGACTTAGAACCTTGTCCCCACAAATCCTACATAGTAATAAATATTATAAAGATAATAGCACTCTGTAGTATCTAGAATATCTTCAGATTGAGGGATAATAATGACCAGAAAATCCTGCATATTCATCAGTTTACTCATTTTATTAGTACCACTGATGACCTTCATACCAAACACAAACTTTGAACCTGCCAGGGTTCTGATTGTCGATCACGTATCGTCCGATCCTCAAGAGGCTACCCGGTCGAACTTTGCTGAAGTTCCTGCCTGGGATGTCAATTTCAAATGGCGGTATCACAGGGAATCCTACGTAAAGCTGGACCCGGACGGTTATCTCAACCTCATCGACGAGGCGGATTATCGTGTTACCGCGATCGAGTACGTAACATGTTATAATGGATACAGGGCACTCGCTTATAACGTTACAATCGAGAATGGGGTTGTCAAGGGCGATGGCCTGATGCAGATCGATACCGATGATCCCCCCGACGGGGAACCGGACCTCGATGTTTCAATCACAATAAACGAAGACGATTCGACCATTGCAGGTTTTCAGTGGTACCGGGTATCGGATCTCGCCATGCTTCAGGACTTCCGAGACCTTCATCTCGAGGTGGACGCGAGATATGGTATATTCAGCGGAACCGTGAAGATCGATGCCGAGAACTCCATGCAAGCATCTCCCGGCGAGGAAGATTACGACTTCCCGATATACACCTATGACCAGTGGAGCTCGAATTTTTCTTATCATAATTCACTATATTACAAAATGGACGTCCCGGATTGGTTGGGCAATTTCGGGGTGGAGGACGAGGAGAACTCTTCAGTCAGCGACAGCGATGTAACTGCCAATTACTGGTGCAATTCCACCACTGCAATAAACCATGTTTACGGTAACTTCGATGACTGTTATCTCGTGGACGCCACCATGAAAGTTGATGACGGGAGCGGGCAGCAGATGTGGTATTATCATCCCGATTCCAAGAACTTTGCTCGGTGGAGAATGGAGAACATGAACCTAGGGGGCCTGGTGGTCAAGGAGTCCAACAATGACCTTATGGAGGCCCATACTGAGGTCTGGGACGTTTCGACCAGCGGTGTGACCGTGGGGCCCGGTGATATGAGAATCATACACCCGGGAAGTCATGTGCCGGTTATTTGCGATTTCCCCAGCTCCCAGATCGGTTTTGATGAAGATCTTTCAAATCAGGTCTACTCTACTCAGGAGATCGGGGGGGAATTTGTAGCCAATGTCACAGTACCAACGATTGACGACAACACGAAAATTGACGAAGCCGTACCTGAATCGCAACAAGATGTTGGCTCCCACGGCTTGCTTGTGGAAACGGATGGAACCTACATCGCAAAGACAATCAAGCTGCGGCAAGGAGACCTCTCTGTGGAGGAATCGGACGTGAGCCTATCGGTACCCGATATAATGGCAGGGGAGCCCGTCACCATCAGCGCGAAGGTATTCAACCTTGTGGATACCTATATAGGGCTGGATATCAACGTTGGATTCTATATGGATCATGGAACCCCCGACGAAATCCTCCTAGGTACTACCACCCTGTTCGGAATGAATAATGGCCCCGGATTTTCACGAATATTCAACATGGTATGGCAGGAACCCATTCCAGGCGATCATTCCATTACTATTATTGTGGATAGCGATGACCATATAGAGGAGAAGAACGAGGACGACAACATAGTAAGCCTCGGCCCGTACTATATTAACTCAAGACCTGTTTCAGATCTCACGGTGAACAGAAGCCAGGTACTAACATATGAGGACGTACTTTTCGATGCAAGGGGGTCTTCCGATCATGAGGGGGAACTAGCCAGTTACGCCTGGGATTTCGACGACGGTGATAAAAATAACGAGCGGACGGTGGTCCACAATTTCACGGATGACGGAATCTACAACGTAACACTCACAGTTGCAGACTCGAGCGATGTGGAAAACACAGCCTGGACCGAGATAGTGGTTGAAAACAGAGACCCGATTCTCGTATACACGCTGGATTACGAGGGAAAAGATGAAGGCGCCAATATCGGGGCCGGAGACGAAGTCACCTTCTCGGCTTCCGAAAGTTATGATATCGATGGAAACATCAAGACCGTTCACTGGGATTTTGGAGTAACGGGCGGGGATTCCTGGGACGAGGAAGCGACGTATACGTACCAGAACAGGGATACATATACAGTCACACTCACAATTACCGATAACGATAATGCGGAAGCCAGTTCAAGTTTCGACGTATCGGTCGCCAACAAGGTACCAGTAATAGAACTGAAAGTCGATAAAATTAAAGTACTGACCTACAACGATATTAATTTCGATGCATCAGGTACAAAGGATCTCGATCCCACCGGTCAGATAAGTTCATTCGACTGGGATTTCGGCGATGGAAGCAAGGGGACCGAAAGCAAGATCATACACCAGTTCACCGACAACGGCATATACACCGTGAAGCTGACGGTG
>JASLWR010000058.1 GCA_030740765.1 Thermoplasmatota archaeon | reverse complement strand
TATGGTTTATAAACATACTGGCTAGTTGAAGACAATGTCAACAATGGGCACTATTCAACTCTGCTTGGCGGTAATACGGCCGGTAGGCCCGAGCATTGGCGGGGGGCGAAGTCCTCCGACAAGCGCAGAGTCCTGAAACAACCGTTATTGTTTATATCTTGGGAAAGCCTACATCCATATCTTTATTAAAGAATAATCTATTCTCAGTTCATCGAAAAGTTTCGTTACTTTCTTCGTTTTTTCCAGTGGTAATTTTATTACTCCTGGACCAATGTATTCCATTTTATTGTCTTTCTTGATCTTCAAACCACTCTCGGACTCATATAGATATCTTAATGCCTTTTTTTTATCCTTCGCCATCACTCCTGAAAACGAATACGAAAGAAGGGCAAACGGTTTAAGGCCATCGATTGATTGTACAAGCATTCCGGGTTTACAAAAGAGAACCACTCCATTATTAGCCAGTTCCCATAGAAAGTATGTGTCCTCATTTCCTTCATACACATTCAGAGAAAAGCTCAATTCCAAATCGAATACATTCTCAATGTCTCTTAGAATGATTGCTAATTCTTCTCTCAATTGCTGTATGTTATTCTTTTTCTCTGGTACTGCCATTAGGTCAATATCACTTTTAGATGAGACATCACCATGGACCACTGATCCATATAAAATCAATGCTCCTAAATTATCAACAGAATGGATACATTCTTTTAAAGAAAGAAAAACTTGTGGTTTAATGTACTCAACATTTAAGTCTGGAATACCAATGATCTCACTAAGTTTCCTCATTCTCCAATCGTCTCTAACCATTTCTTAATCGCCTCGAGATGGATTCTTGCTTCCCTTATTCGTTCTCCGTTCCAACCACCACCATATACTGATTTCATTCGAAGAAATTCTATGTTTTCGTAAGCGTGAAATACTACGATTTCGTTATTAGTTCTAAGGAACTTTTTCTGTTTGGAATGAGAATCTATATCTTTTCCATATTTTATATTTATTCCATAAGCTGTGTAATGTACAATCGCATCAAAAATGTCCTCAATTACAGATGGCGCATCTTTGTCGGATTCCCATCTCTTTGATCTGTCTTCAAATGCTTTGGCTTTCTCAAGATGTCCTTGGGGTTTCATACTATATCACATTTGTCCCTAAAGAGACATTTCATATATATAATTTTTATAATGAATGTCACTTGAGGTACATAAATTACGGTTGTTTCAGAATTTCGCTATAACTCCCCTATTCAAGAACAAAAAGTTCGGAAAAGCGGTGTTATGCGAAATTATTACGAATAATCATTCGCTTTTAAACATATAATCGTCACAAGATGATGAATGATCACATTGTCCTCAATTAACTTGGAATAATGCTTTTTATGGTTCATACTGCCGTCCGGCGGTCTCAGTATATAACGAATGGATTTGGCTCCTGTACAGTTGGAGCACTGCCTTTCGGAACCGTCCCTTTTATGATCTCCCCGATATCTTCAGGCGTGTTTTTCAGGAATCCAACGATAAGAGCGTTCATCTCATCCGATGCTTCAATGTACGCGTCGCCAAGTATATGCGCCAGCTTCTCCTCTGTGCCGCCCTTTGATTCGCCGATCTTTCGTTCCATCTCGAATAGGTCCTTGTTCAACGCCTTGGCCAGGGCTCTGGTGTCGATCAGATAATCTTTCATGGCTTTTTTCTTAAGAAATACATATTCGTCCGGCTGAAATCCTTCCTGCTGGATACGTTTTATCTTTATTTCGCCCAAAGTGTCCGAGCCGAAAATCATCCTGAAGGGCACTGGCGCTCCCGTCTGTTTTATAAGTCTTGCGAACTTCATTGCGGTCTCCATTCCCCAGTTCTCGCTCAACGCCAGATCCGAACCCGGATTTAGTGATCGTTTCCGTGCCGGGACTATGATCCCGATGCGCTCCACGGAGGTCCGAATACCTTTCCTTTTTAGAAATTGCCTGAATATGCTCCCATCGCTCTTACTCTCGAATATCAAAAGGAACTTCATTGGACGTAATGCAAAAAACTCTCCCTTGGTCATACCGGCCTCGTACAGAAGTTCTTCCATGGTGGCGTACCTCTTCATTGACATCAGCCGGGTTCCCCCCTTTTTTTTCACGAGATAATAGATGTTCTTCATTTCGACTTGATCGATCACCACAGGAGAGTGCGTGGCTATCATTACCTTCATTCCACCGCCATTGACCCGTTCTTTGAGAATATCCACATATTTTCGCAGTGCGTCGCAGTGGAGATGCGTTTCGGGGGTTGCGATCATAATCAGCTTGCTGTTACTCCTGAGGCACAGCATCGTCGCCTGGAAGATCATCTCTTTCAGTCCGGAAGAAAGCTCGCTCCAGGCGTATGCGTTCTCCTGGGCTGCGGATTCCTTTACAGCCACGTGTGTTTCACCGGTTCCACCGATCACGGGTACGTCAATATCCGCGACCTCCTCGAATACCTTACGGACGTTTTTAACCATCGTACCGAACCGATATTTATCCGAGCTAAGGAGGCTGTGAAGTACGTCCGGCAGATTTTTTCCGGTACCATCCGGTTCGAGGCATCCTCTGATAGGCGTGGATTTATTATATTCTCTTACGGAGGGTATGTAATGAATGCCGCAAAGATGCTCATAGATCATATCAAGCACACTGCACCCTCCCAGCTGGAAGGAGATATTGGCTGCCTTGTACAATATGGATGAGGGTGGGAAACCGCCCCCTATTGTTCTCATTTGAAAATCCGGTTTGTTAGGGAACTTCGGGACCAGGGTTTTGGCCGACATGATCTCAAATACGTATATCCCTTCCTTGCGGGTGCCACTTGCATATTTGAGCTCCACATCCTTCATATAAAGTATGATGGATTCTTCCACGATACCTCGCTTGTCTAACTGTAAACGGTATCTCACATCATACCCGATGCTTCGTTTGATCTCGTTCTTCTTCACATCTTTGATTTTGAGGCCCGATATGAAACGGTCTATCTCTTCCTTGCTGAGTGTGAAGTACAGCTCGTAAGCCATTTCCTTCTCGGCATCTTTAGCGTTTATGCACCTCGCAAACTCATCGCAGTATCCTTCAAGGAGCTCCTCTTTAATTATGCTTACAAGAAAAGAGATGCTTCCCATAACATTGCTTTTCCCAGCATTGTTCGCCCCTGTCAACACGATGATGTTCTCATCCAAATGGATGTCCGCGCTTCTGAGACTCTTGTAGTTCTCGACACGTATGCGTTTCAATTCCATAATATTCACCAGTCCGGGAGATGGATAGATTCCCTTGAAATAACAATAATGTCAAATTCGGCCTATGAATATAAAGATGACGGAGTTTCCGCGAACATTCCGATGATAAGTATTTATATCTCGTCTCAGTTATTTTCTGAAATTTCTCCAAGACATTCCCGGGAGCTGGAAAACCGATGAAGGACGACAGTGGACGACTCGATTTTGTGGGACTCGGACTATGGGGCTCCGAAGGCATCAGCACGGAAGCGATTTCGGTGATCCGGGAAGCCGATGCGGTATTTGCCGAGTTCTACACTTCTCTGCCGGGAGGAGTCGCCATCTCCGATCTTCAGGATCGGCTTGGTTCCGATATTGAATTGTTGAGCAGGGAGCAGGTGGAATCAGGTAATCTGATAATGGACGCAGCCCTCAAAGAGCACGTGGTTTTTCTCACGGGAGGTGATTCCATGAGTGCAACAACTCACGTGGAACTGAGACTCAGGGCGGGTGAACTCAACATTCCCACGAGGATATACCATGCCCCCTCCGTTTTGACCGCGGTCCCATCAGAGCTTGGCCTTTCTCATTACAAGTTCGGAAGGGTTACGACCCTGGTTTTTCCTCGAAAGAATTTTTTCCCCACGAGCCCTTACGAGGCCATAAGGCGGAATTTCGATCAAGGATTACACACACTGGTCCTTATGGATATTATCGCAGGAACATCCTTTCATGACGAGGAGATGCTGCCCGGATTCCCGGGAACGGAAATGGATCACAAAGGTAGCAAATTCCTGTTGATGGGATCTCAGACCGGCTTTTTGGTGCTCCGGGAAATGGAGGAGATGGAACGGAGAAATATAATTACCCCCGAGACGCTTGTATGCGCCGTGGCCCGGGCCGGCGGAGACGAGGTCCGAGTAAGAGCTGGACATCTTCGCGAGATGATAAACGTTGATATGGGTCCTCCGCTCCATTCAATCGTTATACCGGGCAATCTTCATTTTATGGAAGCCCGCGCACTGGTAGAGATTGCAGGAGCTCCCAGAGATATCCTTGAGCGACAGTGAAAATGAGGTGAAACCGTTGGCAGATGAAGAAGAAAATAAAGCTGAGCTGAACGAAGAGGAATTGCGTGGTCTCGTTGCAATCATGGCACCTCTCGAGGTGACGGTGGACCAGTGCAGGGATTACCTTATATTTTCCTCTCTGACGTCAGAGATGGAGAGAGCTGGAAGGGACGTATCAGAAGTCACGTTCGAATCGGAAGATTTCGTTCTTGCCAGGGCCAGAATGAAAAAGGACCGGATGGCATGGAAAGACCTTCGTAACGGGGGCCGATTAATGTGCCAGAGTATAAAACGATTGAATAGAACGCCTGTTCAAGATATTTTCAAATCTCTTGAATCCCGTGATGAAGAGACACGCAGCACCATAAGTATCAGGCTTCTACTTCGCAAATTGCTTGGGGAGAAAGTGGACGCGTCAACGGTCCATGCGACGAAAGAAAGAGGCCATGGAAAGGCCTAGAGATATAAATACATCAGTTATCAGAAATTGTTAAACAGGAGCTATATCCATGGAATGCAAACAGAAAACCAACGTAAAAAATTGCAACTGTACTTATCCTGGCTGCCCCCGCCACGGCATATGCTGTGAATGCCTCGTATACCACAGGTCCATGAATGAGCTGCCGGCCTGTCTCTTTCCCGACAGTGTTGAGAAGACCTGGGACCGATCCGTTGATAAATTTCTCCAGGTATGCGGCAGGCGACGATAGATATGAAATTAGTGGGCTGATGGATAACGGTGGGGAAATACAAAAAAAATCTAATCGTCATCCTCCTCATATTCGTAATCCTCATCCTCGTCCATATCGAGATCGAAGTCACCATTATCCTCAAAGTCATCATTGTTCCAGGAATCATCGTCTTCGGGGTCCTCGTCTTCCTCTTCATCCGGATCGAGTTCGAAATCCTCATCCTCATCTCCCCCTTCTTCCTCATCCTCTTCTTCGAACTCGGCACCGCAGGAGTGACATACGTTATCTTCCTCACGAAGCGCCGAACCGCAGTCAGGGCATTCGTATTCCTCATCTTCCTCTTCGGGCTCCTCCTCGTCGGTTTCTTCCCCGTCTTCCAGTTCCACGGATCGAATTTCCGGAGTTTTTGTTTTCACTTCTACTCTCTCCTTGTCTTTATTGGATTTCGTCAATTCTCTCGCTTTGGGTGGTTCTCCCTTGTGCGGTAAAACCCACAGAAATAGCGAGCCGAATAAAATTATGATCAATATCAGGAACGCCACCAGAATAACAAAGCTTCCCAGAATTTGCTCATCCTCCTTCGGTTCCTCTACTACGTCCGGAATCTGTATCAATATCGGGCTGGTGGTCGCTGTGTTCGACAGAGGATCAATGACCTTTAACTCGATCGTCGTTGAGTAACCGGGTTGTGCAAGTTCCATGGAGTTGAATATCTTTATCGTAAAGTTTTTAATTTCTCCGGCCCGACATTTCCCCAGTCTGGTCCATGCACCCCCTTTGATCTTGTAATAAAGCTCCAGTTCAAATGGTGAATCGATCGCGTAAACACTGAAAGAAACGTTTCCATTCTCGTCTATAAGGGTGCTGTTCTCTTCCTTTACGGTCTCCACCGCTGGAGCGTTCAAATTATATTTTACTATCAGGACGAGATCGATGTTCAGAACATTGCTCACGTTATCGAATATCTTGAATGTATAGGTCCCTTCAAGCATCTCATTATACGGAAGGTTGAATTCCTCGCTGAAATTGTCGTTTTGGAGGATCTTCCGACCCCCAGTAATTCCCTCTATGGGAGGTATGAGAACATACTTCACGCCGGCTAGCTCGTCGGAGATGTTGAATATATTAACTGAGAACTTGGCATCAGTTTCCAACACTGATATGTAGAGGAATCCGGTGCTTTTCTCGTAATAGAACGCTTCTGCGTCTTCTTCAAGAACGAATTCTCCGTAAGACGGTGGACTCGAATCTGCGATAAGGTGCAAAACTATTGAAACACTGTTTCCACAGAGGTCGAACACTATGATGGTGAGATCAAGGTCGCTACCCCATTCTTCGGATAGGGTATAATCGTTTCTCAGATATCCCGTTATATTGACTCCCGAGTTATTAACCAGCGTGGGGAAGCGGACGTGTGCTATTCCTGAATCCGGATCATCGAAATTGATCAATTCTACCAGAAACTTTGCTGGTGTTCCTGCAAGGGGAGAGTAATATAGTATGGAATCCCCTGAAGAATAATACAAATACTCAGAATCTTTTCCAATGTTTATGGAGCCGCTTTCAGGTGGTGTGATGTCCGGGATCAACTCTATCTCGAAATCGAGAGTATTTCCCACGTTATCAAAGAGAGATATCCGAAGAACCCCGTGGTATACCGTGTCGAGTGTTATTTCATAATTAAAAGAATGGGGTGAACTTGATATCGAGGTGTTTTGACCGGAGAAATCAGGGAATATTACCCCTCCGAAACCGGAATCGCTATCATCCCCCATCTTGATCTTTATCTCGAAGTTCTGACTTCTCGTCATTTTATTCCCGTAGTATAGTCGCTTTGATCCCGAATCGAAATATATGTAGTTACTGTCTTCGGAGATATCTAAAAAACCTGAAGGGATTGTGGCATCACGCACCACATTTAGAGAAAGTGTGAGAGAATTGAACACTAGATCCCGGACCACGATTTCATATTTACCGGAGATCCTGTTGGACCTGTTGACATTATATTCATATGATACGTCCTGGGATCCGAAGAATGCGGATGGCTGGTCGAAAATTCCAGGGAATTCTGTGTTCCATACTCCTGCGAGATCATCGCTAGCACCGGCTACTTCCAGGGAGAAGGGTTGAAGTTCATCCATGTTCGCTCCGTAATAGAGAGTATTGTGGGAGCTATGGAGATAAGAACTGCTTTCGTTGATGAGAAGTACTGCCGTAGGCGGAGTGACGTCCCTCAATATTTCCATGCTCCATTTATATGTATTGTTTACCCGGTCGTGTATCGAAAAGTTCAGGGGCTCCTCTGAGCTGTCGCTGGAGTAGACTGTAAAAGTTATATTATACGGCAAATTGGTTTTTACATCCTGCCCGGTCCCAAGATTAACGGGATGTCTCATCCCCCACAGGCCGCTGTCATCGTCATCGGGTGCTATCATGTACACGTAGAAATCCTGGGATTGACCCATCTCGTTCCCGTAGTAGAGGATGCGTGCATCCACCTCGAAATAAAGAAAATCGGATAACTCGATGACGTCCACCCCTGTAATGTAAGGGGCTGTGACATCTCTCTGGAATGAGAGATTCACTTTCAGGTAGTTACCCACATTATCGTAAACGTTTACGTAGTACAACCCCGAATCAGTATCATTGTCCTCAATGTCGTACCTGAAACTGTAGGGAGCGGTGTTCACTACGATGCCGTTATTGCCTAGAAGCCCGGGGAAGGTGACGTTGGCCACTCCGGAGAGCGCATCGGCCACTCCCGTCAGTCTGACCACAAGTGCCTGACTGTTCGTCATATCGTCCCCGTAATAGATGATGTCTTCCAGCGCATCGTAGTACACGTATGAGAGAAGGGTGTCATCCACTACTTTCCCTGTGATGGTCGGGGCAA
Organism: Thermoplasmatota archaeon; assembly: GCA_030740765.1. Taxonomy (GTDB): domain Archaea; phylum Thermoplasmatota; class Penumbrarchaeia; order JASLWR01; family JASLWR01; genus JASLWR01. The sequence goes on along the minus strand of JASLWR010000058.1, from coordinate 13,367 downwards.
GAGTATCTGCAGTTATTGGGGAGGAAGCAGCGATTGCGTTGGGAGCAGTTCCGTTGGCAGAATTGACCGCAGAAGTGTTGATAGAAACGTTGAACATATCGAGATTGGATATCTCGTCAGAACTTCTCACTATCACGTACAAAAGAGGATCCGAGGATGAATTTGGTACGGTTATATTTGGTGAAAAGCTAATCAATACATCCCAGTAGGGGCCGTTTCCGTACCATTGGCCGGGGACGCCGACGAGTGTGTCCTCGTCCAGCTGGAACTCAGGTGTTTCGCCGCTCTCCAAATAAATAGAAACGCCTGAATTGGCGTTTCCGCTTAATGCAGCCAATTTCGTGATATTTCCGAAACCACTTTCGTTGTAGACCGTGATATTAATGGAATCGATGAAGTTGGTGGCTCCCTGGCTGTTGTTGTTTGCGGTTATGTTCAGCATGCATACCGCATCGCTTGAGGGCCCTAAATGGGTCGGTGCTCTATCGCCGACCGTGACGTTCAGTTCCGCATCCGCATTACCTGAAAACAGGATGATTATCGCAAGAACTGCGACGCAAATTCCCAGAATTTTTATTATTTCGTATCCGGCACGGTCCCTGGAGATGCCGGGTTTCTCAGCTTCGTAATCTTCCATCTTCTTCACCCTGCCGTTTCAGTTGAAAATTGCTTATCTCCCACTTACGAACGGGAAAGTATAATTATTTAGCGATATAAAGTTAATTGTCCGAAAACTTCCCAAGGTGCGATTAACTCCTCTCTTGATATGGCCTGATATCACTACTTCTTCTTTTCTACATGCGTCCCCTTCTTTCTCAATTCTGCCTGGTTTCTCTCCACGGTTTCCTTCATTCCAGCCATACCCATATTGCTTCTTGACAGCTCCGCAACTTCTTGGGAACTATCATGGATCCCTTCGAAGTTCATCCCCCTTATTCCCTCAAAATTCTCTTCGGAGACACGGAGGGGTGAGCGGTTGTCGAATTGTAGTATCCTTGACGGATAGGCGAGTTTGATGCCTTCTTTCTTGAACCGTCTCAGTATCTCCTGTAATATCTCATCATTGGCCAGCCACTGGTCCCACCAATCATAGATGTAACACCAGAGATATACCCGGACACCCAGCTCGGTAAATTCCTTTATTCTTGCCGAAGGGTCCGAATGGCGTTTGTCATTCTTAATGACGCTTGCATGGTCATAGGCGGTCTGCCTTATTATATCCAGGGATTTGAAGACATCTGTTTCGTAATCCAGGGTCATGAACCTGAAAAGGAAATATCGTCGATCGGGTTGGAACTCGTTGATGATCTTGTTCTTTTCGAGTACGCGGTTGGGATAATTCACCACGTAATTCCTGAAAATGTTCCTCACGTTAGTGGACCGAAATCCGATCCTTTCCACCTCGTAGTAACCTTCATCGAACTGTAGTATGTCCCCCACCTTGTACGGTCGGTCAGCAAGTATCATTATGCCGCTGAAGAGATTGGATAGTGTCTCCTGGGCGGCAAAGGCGATCACGAGACCTATTACCCCCACGCTGGCAAGGAACGGGGTTATTTCGATACCCACCCTGTCGAAGATCACCATGATGGCGGTAAAATAGATGATGACGCTCAGTGTTTTCTGGAAGATGGGCATTAGTGTCTTGTGCACCTCTTTCTTTGAATGTTTTTTAAAGACGGCCCCCAGGGATTCGAAGATCACCTTGCAAACCCTGCTTATTGCCCTTGCGATAACGATAATCACAATGACCTTGTAGATCACCAAAATATAATGCAAGAACTCTTCTGGAATGTCCAGTCTCGAAAGCGAGGCCATGACGGCGTAAGAAATAATGATGATCATGAGGGGTCTTCTTATTACTTCCATTACCCGGTTGTCGATATCCGTCTTGGTTTTTTTGGTAAGATTCCGTATCAGGGGAATCAGTATGAAGTATAGGAGCAATCCTACAATGATGTAGACTCCCAGCGAGATTCCGAAACGCACCAGCGGTACGTCCCATTCTTCCGGTAGGCCGATCTCGAATCCGAACAGGTCCAGGCCGGAGCTCGATATGGAGGATTTTATGGTAACAGAGCAGGTCATTGTCTTAGTAATTTGGGCAGCCGCCACATTATCTTGCGGTGAAAATGTAAAGTTCACAGTGAAGGTGGCAGTATCGCCGTATTTACTGTTCAAAGTGCTAATCGTCAATGTGATTTCAGTGATATCCGCATGGTTGGCCGTTGTTTTGTTCAATTCAAAATCGCTTTGGGATAGCTCGAATTCCCAGTCTCTATCATAGTGGACATCGATCTCAAGCGAATAGGATATGTTAGTATCGGGGTAGAAGAGCCCCCACCGAAACTCCTGAGTTGAATCACGCTCCACCGTTCTCGAGTAATCTTGGTCCAATTTCAATACATTGACAGCGGAGGCCGATGTTTGGATCAGAGAAATCACGATAAAAAAAAGGAAGAGCATACCTGATATCGACAGAATTTTTTTAATAGTCATACGAAGGGGAACCCTGCGGCATTATAAAAAAGTTTTCGAATAGATTCGATACAAATGCTGTTAAATTAGAAGCATGACGTTTCAATATAAAGCACTAAAATTTGATCCTTTTTGCAATCCTCAGTCAATATCCTGGGAAATTGCGGACTCCCAGACTAGTCATCACCGGTCTGTCTTATCCTGCGACCAGATCAAAACATGCCAAGACGAGCTAGTGTAACGCGTCTTGATATATTATCGGGAAATTATAATAATGTAGTTCTTACCTATATGCAACAGTCCAGAGGGCCTCGAATGATAATAAAACGCAGGACCGCGAAGAAAAAAGGTCATGGGTTTGGAACAGCACCGGTATTCCTGACCTCAATTTGTTCCATACTTGGAGCGATAATGTTCTTGCGGTTTGGTTATGCAGTGGGAAATCTGGGCCTCATAGGTGCCTTAGCGATCATTTTGCTAGGTCACCTCATTGTGATACCCACGGGTCTGGCGATCTCCGAGATCGCTACGAACCTGAAGGTCGGGGGCGGCGGCGAGTATTTTATTATCAGTCGTTCCTTCGGTGCAAGGATAGGTTCAACGGTAGGTATTCTTCTCTATTCATCCCAGGTGATCTCCATCGCGTTCTATATGATCGCATTCGCGCAGATATTTTCAGCTAGTTGGTTTCAGCCGTATATAGTTCATTTTGAAAAACTAACGACTTTATCATACGATCCGAGAATGATCAGTATACCTCTCATATTATTGTTATTTATCATCATTCTTAAACGCGGGGCAAAACTGGGAATCGGTTTTCTCTGGATAATCTTTGTTCTGTTAATAGGGGCGATCGGAGTATTCTTACTTGGCAATCTTTATGATCCTGGGGCTGCGGTAGTTGCAGAAGCAGCGGCTGAGGCAGCGGCAAGTGCAACAGGATCGGGGGCAAATGCTTCTATGGCAGCGGCAGCGGCAGCGGCAGATGCAGCAGCGGCCAATGCGTCAGTGGTGATCCCTACAGTGGGGACTGGCCTGTCCAAACATATACAGAATCCCGATTCCTTCGTTATGGTATTTTCCATAGTATTCCCTGCATTCACAGGTATGACTGCCGGAGTTGGTCTCTCGGGAGATCTTAAGAATCCAAGCAAATCAATACCCAAAGGCGTTTTGCTGGCTACCGTGACAGGATTAGTTGTTTATGTTCTAATTGTTTACAAGCTCTATTTCAATGCACCCGTGAACGCTCTTGCATCGGATCAACTGATCATGTCCAAAATCGCATTATGGGGGCCGCTGGTTTTCATTGGATTGGTCGCCGCTACTCTATCTTCCGCAATCGGATTCACATTGATCGCCCCTCGCACCCTGCAGGCATTGGGTTCCGATAAGATATTTCCAAATAAAAAGGTCAATTCCATGGTTGCAAAAGGGCTCGGGCCGGCAAACGAGCCACGGGCGGCAACTGCGATATCCGCTGCCATTGTCATTGTATTTCTCGTGGTCGGTGAGTTGAACGTGGTCGCACAGATCATCACTATGTTCTTTTTGATCACTTATGGTTCTGTATGCCTCATATCATTTATCGAGCATTTTGCCGGGAATCCGTCATATCGACCAACGTTCAAGACCAAGTGGTATCTTTCATTGATAGGTTTGATATTATGCCTGGGAATGATGTTCCAGATACATCCTTTGTACGCGTTCATCTCCATATTTCTCCTGGGATCCATATATATGTTCGTGGGCCTTACCCACAAGGAATCGCGGAGTTTCTCAATAATGTTCCAGGGTGCAATGTTCCAGCTAAGCCGTCGGATGAAGATATCGCTCCAGCGATCGGGATCGAAACCGGACAAATTCAACTGGCGTCCGTCAGTGGTGGCAATATCATCCCATGCCCAGGAGAGGGCCGCACCGAAAGACCTCCTGAGATGGCTCGCGCATCATTACGGGTTCGGTACGCTGATCCACTACATCCAGGGAAAGCTCGATGCAAAATCGAGGATCGTATCCAAAAGGTCTCAGAAAGAGCTTATCGAACAAATGAAAATAACCGGGTCAAATTACTCGATAATGACAATTGTTTCTCCTTCATTCACCACAGCTGTGGCCCAGGCAGTGCAGTTCTCCGGCATCTCCGGTCTGGATAATAATACGATGCTCTTCGAATTCCATAAGAATCGCATGGACGAACTGCCGGATATTGTATTAGGGTGCCAGCTGGCCGACGTAATGCAGTTCAATCTATGCGTACTCAGGTCGTCTGAGCATAATTTTGGTCCGCGTAAGAAAATTCATATTTGGCTCAGAATGGAGGATTACGGCGATAGAATGAATAATGCGAATTTGATGATACTTATATCCTTCATCATAATTGCACATCGTGATTGGAAGGATTCCGATATTACGATACACACTGCAATTCCCAAGGCAGATGAGGATAAACCCATGTCTCAGATCATAAGATTGATATCCAAGGGCCGTTTCCCGATAGCTGTAAAGAATATCAAATCATTCACGTATGCGGACAAAAAACGATTGGAGAACTTGATCCATTACCATTCCGGTTGTGCGGATCTCGTTATCCTCGGATTCGATATGAAGGAACTCGAAACGGAGGGTATCGAACTCTTCAAGCGTTATTCCGAGCTTCCGGAAACACTGTTCATATGTGCCAACGAAAAGATATACATATCATAAAACGTCCTTTCTGGATTGTTATCTTTGTGTTCAGGATAGTGTTTTATTCGTTAATCATCTCTGGGGAATGGGAACAATGAAGAAGAAGCGGTTGGAGATACTTCTCGAAAAGATCAGACCGTTGGCAGAACCAAACGTGAAGTTGGAACAATACAGGACTCCGGCCGCAATCGCCTCCGAGATACTCTTTAGCGCACTTTTGGAAGGTCACATAAACGGTAAGAATGTTCTGGACCTCGGCTGCGGCAGTGGTATTTTCACACTTGGCAGCGCATGGTTGGGGGCAAACGAGGTAGTTGGAGTTGATATTGACCCGGACGCGCTCGATACGGTACAAGAGAATATTATGAAGTCCGGCGCCCCCGAGGTGATCGAGTTGTTTGAGTCGGATGTGAATGATTTTCATCCTGATCGGAGCTTCGACACTTGTATTATGAACCCGCCTTTTGGTTCTCAGCAAAAGGGAGCCGACCGCCCATTTCTAGAAAAGGCCATGGAACTTTGCTCAACGATTTACAGCCTCCATATGAGTGATACAAGGAATTTTATCCGAAAGTTTGCGGAAAAAAGGGATTGGTGGATCGTATGTACCAATGAATACCGTTTTCCAATACCGCACATGTATTTTTTTCACACAAAACCTACGGCAGTAATAAAAGTTACTTGTTTTAAATTTGAAAAAACACGTTGATGTGATATAATTATTGAGCCGGAGCACTCAATCTTCTCTTAGATATTCGCCAAGCAGGTTCCGGCATTTCTCCCTTTTTCGAGCCAGATCTCCTAGAAAAACCTTCATCAATTCTCCGGCGTTCTTCTTGCACTGGCCGCACATCAGCTCGCCTTCGAGGCATTTCTCCCTTAGCGACATCAGTTCTTTGTCGTCCTCGAGGAGATGATATAAAAGAAGCTCGAAAACACAGCAGTTGTGAGGTTCGCCACCCATTTTTTTCTGTTCCGCGAGGCTCTGCCGCCCTCCGGTCTTCGCCTTCATGATCTTCTTGTAGCCATCTTCCGGTAAATCAGAAAGGAATATCGAACTTTCAGGTACCGATGATGACATCTTGCCGCCACCAAGACCGGTCATGAACCTGTGATATGTGGAAGCGGGGGGGTAGAATCCGTATCCGCCCATCTCCAGCTCCACAGGTATCACAGCCTCATCTATCTTGGCCAGGTCCCAGGTTGAAGCATCGTTAACGTAGAGGGCTTTATATCGGGTGATCTTCTTGAACATTGTGAATTTTTTTCGTTCGAGCGCGGCCTGGCATCTATCCAGTAGTTTTTCGACGTCCGAATCCGTTTTGGCGAAAACCCCTATCTTTCCGTCTTTGGTTTCCTTTACGTTCACAAGTCGGTGGGCCTGTGCCAGTTTTCTCGTCAAACGAATGTGCGGGTCCTGGTCAACACCCACGGGAACCAGGGTCGGTATTGGGCCGTGATATTGTTCCAGTTGGGGATGAAGAATATCGCCCACCTGGACAAGGGGAGCGAATATGTGGCACATGTTGCTTTCGCCCTTGAAACCGTATATGGCGCTCATTTCGGAAAGGTTGGTTCTTGCTCCGAGAATATATCCGAGGTTCTTGACCGCTTCCCTTTTTGATTGAAAGTAAATCTCACAATTTTCAGATTTCAGTCCCATGGCGATATAGTTTATGATATACTCCTCGATGGCAATTTTCCGGCCCTCTTCGAGAGAAATATTCCTTGCGCCGTATCCTTCGATATCGGCAACGGCGAGGCTGATCTTTGCGCCCAATGATTGGTAGTAGATCACCTGATCGATGACCATCTTGTGCCCGATGTGCATCTTACCCGACGGGACCAGTCCGGTGAGAATTGCGAAGCGTTCTCCCTGGCGGATGGCATTTTCGATTATGTCGAAACCCCTTTGTCCGAACACCACGCCTCTCCGAAGAAGCCTGGGTGGGTTTGGAAGGTTCCGCGGATCGAATGGTGTGATACCGAATTCATCCAGCAATTTCTGGTAGTCATCGTAGGTTTCGTTTGACCAGGGGTCGATGGGCATAGGGGGCCTCCGCTTTTTGGAATGAGAACAGAGGAATGTTATATAAATTACCATATTTAAATCGAAGTGGTATAAATTGATGACTCGGGCTTTTGCTTTTTTTTTATGAAGGTTCTTCTTACGAGGCCCGTGACCTCCAGGCAAACACGGGCCTCGTCTACGACACAAAAATATTGAACAGAATACTCTATGTCGGCACAGGCCGACATGAAGGGGGGTGAAGCCCCCTTTCATTCCTTCTGCACTATCGAAGACTATAAGACAAGCTTTCACGAATACTGAAAGACAAAAATAATAAAAGGACGTTCATCTCGCCATTCACTCATTCATAATGGGCCCGTCTCGTTGCACTTTACAGCGCAACTGACGAGCCCATTTGCTCATTTGATTCACAAATGGGCCCGTTTCGAAGGTAAACCTTGCGGTTCACTTCTGACAGGCCCATTTACTCGCTGCGCTCATAAATGGGCCCGTAGATCAGTCCGGAAGATCGCCACCTTCGCATCGGTTCGTGTTGAGAAAAAAATACGGACCTCGGAAAAGGTGGAGGCCACGGGTTCAAATCCCGTCGGGTCCATTTTCTTTTATGTTTAAAACAATGTATTTTACGATGCATTTTCGATGAGGTATGCCTTGACAGAGGGTTGTGGTAAAGTTAAAGCAAGTTAAGTTTCAAGATGCAAACTAAAGTCCCTTTATATACTCACTTAACAAAGTTGGCGGGGAGTGCGATTTGTATGGCATTATTATTTCTGATTCTTTATTGTTTTTTCTTCCCCTATAGCCGTGATTCTAGAGAAATTATCTGGCAGGGTTGCTTCCAAGAGTACTGCATACGATTGTTTTGGTAATATGGTCGATTATAGCGTACTTCCCCATTCTCAATTCACCTGATCCCTGGAACCTCCTCTACAGCGTGTTTTAGGTATGGGGTGGACTCCAGAGGTATCATATAACGAGGACCCCCGTGGGCTCCTCTAACTATACAAGTCCGTCCGGTTATTCCTGACTTGTAAAGTACCTCTAAGGACCGTAGAGGCTCCAGATCACTAGCATACTGCCATAGGATAGGATAGGATAGGATGGGAAAAGAATACGAAAGAATAATAACATATCAAATCATATCTCAATAATACCCTGGTGGGAAGATATGGAGTTCAAAATATTATTTGGTTCACTGTTGAGAAAAGATGGTTTTTGTTTCATCGGGATCGGTTCAATAAATATAGAGGAAAATAAGGTTATTTTGACTGGGAAAAGACCCTGGAAATTATTTTTCTATTATGGTTTTTTTATTTCTATGTTCGTACTTCTAGTTGGATGGTTTCTTTCGAATGTTCTCGAAATTAAATCTACCTTTGTTTTTTTTATCATCTGTTTGGGATTAATTTTCACCCTGATTGAACTTGTTAAATACTTTGCTCGAAGATATATAAAAGTTAAATCACTAATATTTTGTAAGTCGGAGATTGTTGATGTTAGCAGAAAAGGAAAAAAAATAACCTTCAGAGCTCCGTCGAAGGACAACTGGAAATTAAAACGAAGTGTTTTTATGGCGTTTTCGGAAAAAGAAGCAGAATCAATCCAATCCCAATTACGAATATAATGATACTCACCAGACCTGATAGGTGATTATTTTTGTATCACAGAATGGAAATAATATATACGATGGGAGAGAATGTATAATCAATGGGGAAGAAGTCAAGATATATCGGGATTGCTCTGATAATCGCCATCTTCATTGGTCTCGGAGTGATTTCTTATATTATACTAGATGAGGATGAAGGTGAAGTTGATTTATGGGGAGGGGGGAGTTGTATAATTGACCCTGGTCCTTCGGTTTATAAATTGCATATTTCAGATGAAGGATATGCGGAACTGATGATTGGACCATTTGTCAATAGTGAGGGTGATGGATTGCCAGGAATAAATGTTACCATCCACCTGAAAAACAACAATATATCGGCCTTAACTGGAACAACGGGATATGCGATTTTTTACATTACATATCCCGTTAAATATGATTTATACGAAGTTACCACGGAATATGAGGGTAAAACAGCGACATCTGAGATTTACTTTGAGGTGAGCGTGGATGGTCTTAAGTATTTAGGTTATTCTACAGTATCATCAGATATTTCAGAAAAAGGGTATGAATATCTTACAATTGGGCCAATAGTGGAAAAAAATTACGATAGCGTACCAGGCGTAAATGTGACGATATTTTTTAAAAATTTCAAAATCTCCGCATATACCAAGAATGATGGTATGGCAACTTATAACATTTCATTTCCGATTGAATATGGTCCATACAACATAAGCGCTAAACATGAATCTGAAAGTATTTGGTGGAAGATGTATCTTGCATCAAAAAAGGACTAACTAACTCAATACCTGATTGGTGATTATTTTTGTATCACAGAATGGAAATAATATATAGTATGGAAGAGAATGTATAATCAATGGAGGCGAAGTCAAGATATATCGGGATTGCTCTGATAATCGTCATTCTTGTTTGTCTCGGAGTGATCACTTTTATTTTTCTGGATGAGGGTGAGGATCCCCCGTCTGATAACACCTTCGATGATGTTTGGTACCCTGATTATAGACCCGATACTGGACCTCCAGAATCATATTTTGTTGCTGGTGTACACGAAATGCAATTGAACATCTCCGAAAAAGGATTCGGCCTATTAATTTTCGAGCCATTTACTAGTGAAGGAGTTATCGTTAGTGGAAATGTAACATTTAATAACATTACTGTTATACCAGACATTAACGGAACCGCAGTATTCAATGTAACCTACCCCATTGAATCGGGGGAATATGATGTTTTTTTTGAATATAAAGATGGATCAATAATATTGAGAATTGATCTTAAAGTGATCAAAGATTAACTCCATACCTGATGAACCCTATGAACTTATACGGATCGGTTCGATCCTTCCAATAATTTTCCGAAATAAATTGTTATACCGACTTCTATATATTGCCGCAGGATATTGTCAAATGTGCATACTTCGACAAAAAGTCGATGTTTGCATATTTGATAAATGTTTGCAGAATCGCAGCCCGCAGGGTTAAGTCCCGAGGGCTCAGGTGTGGCATAAGGTACACCGGAGTATAACGGGAGCCCATAGGGACCGATTCTGCTGAATAAATAATGTGAAAAAATAAAATTCCCATTCGGTGAAAATCATGCCATCAATAAAACGAATTGCAGTTTTAACCAGCGGCGGCGACGCATCGGGAATGAATCCCTGTATCCGCAGTGTAGTGAGAACGGGAATATACAAGGGTTTCGAGGTATTTGGTGTCAAGCACGGCTACCGTGGATTGATCGACGATGAATTCATCGAAATGGATCTTTCATCCGTGGGTCATATTATCAATCGCGGGGGAACCATCCTTAGAACATCACGCTCAGAGGGGTTTTTAACGCTCGAAGGCCGGAAAAAAGCATACGACAATCTGGTGAAACGATCCATCGGGGCCCTGGTGGTGATCGGTGGTGACGGAACGTTCCGTGGCGCCGTGGATTTCATAAATGATTTCGATTATCCCGTTATCGGAATTCCGGCGACCATCGATAACGATATTGCTGGAACAGAATATTCTCTCGGTTACGACACGGCAGTGAACGTGGCAATGAACGCCATAGACAACGTCCGTGACACGGCATTTTCCCACGAACGCCTGTTTCTGGTGGAGGTCATGGGCCGACATGCGGGTTATATCGCAATGGAAGCGGGTATCGCTTCCGGGGCCGGTGAAATATTGATACCGGAGACCATTACCGTCATAAACGACGTGATCGCCAATCTGGAATCCGGACGGAGACGCGGTAAGCTGAGTAACATAGTGGTGGTTGCCGAAGGCGACGATGCCGGTGGCGCTTTCGATATTGCAAAACTGATCGAAGGAAAAACAAGCTACGAGGTTCGAGTGATCATACTGGGGCATATGCAGAGGGGCGGAAGTCCAACGGCCTACGAGCGTTTGATGGCCTCGCGTTTCGGTTACCAGGCAATTAAGGCCATAATGAACGGTGATTTTTCAAAGACCGTTGCCGTTAGCGGCGGCAAACAGGTTCTTATCGATCTCGCGAATGCTACCAGAAAACCGTCGAAGATAAGGGAAGACGACCTGGATATGATAGTCGGTTTGGCACTTTGAATCTAACAAAGAAAATGAGTGAAACGATAATCTCGTCGTCTTATTTCGTGAAAAATATCCAAAAATACAACAAAGAACCTTGCACAAAAAATATTCCCATTTTCTTTCCGGAATGGATCAAAAGTAATCGAGCCATTCCACATCTGGATACTCGAATTACCAAACAATGATGGGCGATCAACGAATTTCACTCAATCCCTGGTCCAAAAAAGTATTTATATAAAAAATATAATGGTTGGAAAACCCGAAAACCGATCGGGAAGAAAACTTGTGATCGATCAATAACAAATTTTAAAAATCGGCTCTATTGATTTGATTGTCTACAAAATCGAAAAAGGTGTTATATCATGACGGCAGAGATAATAAGTGGCAGAGTCATAGGAAATCAGATACGTGAAGAATTGACCGCAGAAGTAACCAAGCTCAAAGAGGAACACAATATAACTCCGGGTTTGGCCGTGGTGCTTGTGGGTGAAGATCCGGCCTCCGTTTCGTATGTTACGGCCAAGGGTAGAGCATGTGAAAGCGCAGGAGTCTTCGAGGAGACCATCCGGCTGCCCGCGGATACTCCGGAACAGGAAATACTCGATCTGGTGGAAAAACTTAACGACGACGATAGATTTCACGGCATACTCGTTCAGCTCCCATTACCCAAACACGTGAACGAGGAAAAGGTTCTTCTGAAAATAGACCCGGACAAGGACGTGGACGGTTTCCATCCCATGAACGTCGGGCGAATGGTGGTGGGAAAACCGACTTTTCTCCCCTGCACACCTCACGGTATCCAGGAACTTCTCATGAGGAGCGGGAATGGTCCCGAGGGAAAGCACGTTGTCATTGTGGGCCGCTCAAATATCGTGGGAAAACCCATGATGAACATCCTGGTGCAGAAGGCTGTGGGAGCGAATGCAACAGTTTCCGTCTGTCATACCAGAACCAAGGATATGGCGGCCATAACCCGTCAGGCCGATATCATAATCGTGGCTGCTGGAGTGCCGGAAATGATAACCGCGGACATGGTCTCCGATGGTGTGGTAGTGATCGATGTGGGAGTAAACAGGGTTGGTATGAAACCCAGTATAAAAACTCCCGGCAAGATGGTTGCCGATCTGAGAGGTGACGTGGATTTCGAGGGAGTAAAGGAGAAGGCTTCGTTCATCACTCCGGTTCCCGGTGGCGTCGGTCCCATGACCATCACCATGCTCCTCAAGAACACGGTGGAATCCGCAAAGAAAACAATCCAGTGAAATTTCTTTATTACAGGGTGGGATGGCTCAACTCAACTTTGTCATCGTTGTGATTCGTTGAGCGGTCATCGATCCCTGTCACCCTATTTCGCTGAGTAGGGATTCAATTTCGATGGGTCGAATAACAAAACCTGTTGCCCCCCGTTTTTGTAAATCTTTTATTGTGGATCGCCGGAATGAGTGCATAATCACTATTATTTTTGAGTTAGGATATTTTTAAGAGATTTCTTCTATTCTGTTTTTAGCGTCAGGATACGAATGAACATCCACTATGCATATCCCGTATATCTCGACACCTTCTCCGGAAAAAACCTCATACCCTTCGTTTGTAAGTATTTCTGTGATTATGTGTTCTTCGTCCTCTCCAATACCCAGAAGCGTCACCTTCTTCATAATTGACGAAAACTTTTCTATATTGTGTAATTGTTCTTCAAGGACATCCGCATCTATTGGTTTCTTCAATATTCCATATGCCCCCCCGGCTTTAAGCTTTCTTTCAAAACTAAAAGATGACCTCGCGGTCAATGCTATCAAAGTAGTGTATGGATAGGTTTTTTGCAATCTTCTCATATCCGCCACAGCATCTGTCAGGGAGTCGTCAGCGTCATAAAAAACAATATCCAGCCCCCTTTCTCCACTGGTATGGGTTTGTTTTACTTAAAAATAGCCACAAGAACGCCAGTGCCTTTAGGCTCTGGATGAATTGTGGCGCCGAAGATTTAAACCGG
>JASLWR010000057.1:12632-21344 GCA_030740765.1 Thermoplasmatota archaeon | reverse complement strand
AGAAAGGAGTAATAAAGGGTATCGTCGCCACCGGACAGGGCAAGGGTTCGATAAGATTCGCGTCAATGGAGACCACGGAGATATCGGCCTTCGCGAGAGGCGCCAAGGAGCTGCTGCCGTCTGTGAGAATGGTCATCGACGTGGGAGGCCAAGGCATTCGGATAACGGAGCTGGATCCGGCAGGGGTTGTTTCGTCGTTCAAGACCAATGACAAGTGTTCTTCGGGTACCGGGACTTTTCTCGACACCATGGCGGCTTCTCTGGGAGTGGACGCCGACGCAATGGGCCCTCTCGGATGCAGTTCGAACTGTCCTTCCTGTGTCGTTGCAACCTGCACTGTCTTTGCGGAATCCGAGATGGTTTCCCTGGTGGCGAAGAAGGTACCGAAAGAGGATATAATAGGCGGGTTGAACCAGATGGTCGCCAAAAAGGTATCCGCGGTGGCGAAATCGGTTGGTATAAAGGGCGACGTACTCCTTGCCGGGGGAGTTGCACGGAACGAGCAGGTAGAAAAAGAGCTTCGAAGCCGCTTTAAGCACGAGGTATTCATTCCAGAGAATCCCCAGTACGTGGGGGCTTATGGTGCGGCATTGTCATATACCGCAAAGGGGGGTGATGTGTAATGGCGCAAATCATAACCGCGGGTGTCGACCTGGGCTCCACATACGCCAAGGTAGTGGTGATGAAGGGAACTGAAGTGGTGGGATACGCAATATCTCCCACGGGCGCGGACCATGACGAGACGGCAAAGAAGACATTGAAGAGGGCCTGCCGCATCGGCAAGGTAAACCCGGAACGGATCGAGTATATGGTATCAACGGGATACGGCCGGAGAGTGGTTAGCTTTTCCGATGAATCGATCTCAGAGATAAGCGCCAACGCCACCGGTGTGGAGCATATTGCCCGGACACAGAACATACGGACGATCATAGACATCGGAGGGCAGGATACGAAGGTGATAGCTCTCGATGACGATCTGAAAATGACGAAATTTGCCATGAACGACAAATGTGCCGCGGGGACGGGGCGGTTCCTGGAGATACTGGCAAGGGTTTTAAAGGTCGATCTCGATGACATGGGCGAGTTGTCGCTAAGCTCGAAGAAGCCGGTGGACATCACCAGCACCTGTCTCGTATTTGCGAAATCGGAGGTTGCCACATTGATCTTCAAGGGCGAAAAGAAGGAGGATATAATTGCGGGGATACACAAGGCAGTTGCGAGGAGGCTGTTGGGTATGGCGAAGAAGGTGGGGATACGGGACAATGTCTTCTTCGACGGCGGTCCGGCAAGGAATATCGGGATGATCGCGGCGCTGGAGGCGGAGCTGGGCCGGAAGATGATAGTACCGCCCATGCCCCAGATCGTGACGGCCACGGGCGCGGCGATAATAGCGAGGAAAAGATTGTTGAAAGGGCAGTAGAGGTGTGGAATTGCCTGGTTTTCTTAAAAAGACTGATAAATTATTTATACCCTAAAGTATATGATTGCCATCATTATGTTCCCCATCATAATGAAGAGACCGAGCGAAGTCAATCGCATACGCAGTGGTTGGTACTTGTTGTATGGAAGAAGGAAGACCGGAAAGACATATCTAGTAAGGAATTTTGTACCTCATGACACTTATTTCTTTGTCTCCCGAGACGGGACGATATACAGGGATGATGGAACAACGATCCAGTATGAAACGCTGAAAGAGATCGCAAAGATACACCTCGATGAGAAAAAAACCATCGCTATTGATGAGTTCCAGAGGCTTCCCGATGGATTTCAGGATTACCTTCACTTTCTGGGTGGTGAGGGAAACCTGATATTGATTTCTTCAACCCTGTGGCTGGCCGATAGGCTCGTATCGGGAGCGGGTTCACCTATCCTCGGCCTGGTAACTCCCATAAAAGTAGGTCCCGTGAATCCGATAGATGCCATTGAGGACATAAAAGCATATGTAAAGGACCCTGTGGAGATCATTGAAGCGTCCATATATCTATCGGAGCCGATATTATGCAGATATTATTCAAACGACATGAGAAAGGATTTAAGTAATTTTTTGTATGATAATCGCGGGGTTGTCGAGGGGATAATCCTTGACGCCTTCAGAGAGGAGGAAAGAAGCTATTCACTTATCTATCGAGGTATCCTGAAGGCAGTGGGTTCGGGACGAAACACCAGTACGTTCATATCATCATATCTGTTTTCAAAAAGATTGATAAAGAAGGATTCTCCGGGTATGATCCAAAGGCATCTCGATATCCTGGTCAGGATGGGATTCCTTGACAAGATACCAGTCTTTTCCAGGAGGAAGTTCATCTACCGTCACATATCCCCCCTTGTGGATCTACATTATTATCTCGACGAGAAATATGCGTATACGGAACGTGAAATACCGCTTGCTTTCATAAGGGATGTAGTGGACGAACGAGTTCCCAGACACGTGGAACATTTTCTAACGAAGCTCATTTCGATACGGAAGGGATTATCTTTATTCATTTCCGAAAAACCAGAGATCGATGGATTATTATGCAAATTCAAGCGTCCAGTTATCGGTATTGAAGTGAAATGGGGGAAGACCTCCGCCAATGATATTAGGAAATTTGAAAAGAAATTGGAATTATTGAACGTGGAAAAGGGAATATTCATATCGAAAAAATCATTGAAAAAACCATCAGAGAAAATTGATCTTGTAACACCAAAAGATATAATAATGTAAGGCTCTTCTTCGACAGTGGTCCGGTTAAAAACATCGGGATGATCACAGCACTGGAAGCGGAGCTGGGCTGGAACTTCCGATATAGGTTGTGGTTGATATTTTTTACCCATTGCCAAATAATTTTTACTATAAACCACAAGATTTATTACAGTAGATTTATAATATTATCTATGAAAAACCTCGGGGTCGGGTCGGTCATTGTCTATTTATTAATGGGCAGTGTAATAGTAAAAGTGGCTCCCTCCCCCTCGGCACTATCGAGTTTTATTGTACCGTTATGTGAGGTGATAATATCTCTTGAGATGGATAAGCCCAATCCCGTTCCTCCACTACTCTTGGTTGTGTAGAATGGTTCGAATACCTTTTCATGATATTTCCTTGGTATTCCCTTACCAGTGTCGGTAATTTTCAACTTAACTGTTTCATCGTCATCTGACAATGTGCTGATAGAAATCTTCCCCCCTCTTCCTATCGAATGGTGTGCATTGATGATGATATTCATTATAACCTGCTGTACGCGCTCCGGGTCAGCACGGACTAGATGTATCGGGTGACCGAGATCAAGGTCCAGGGATATCCGGGACAGTTCCAGTTGATGCCTGAGAACTTCGGTGATCTTCAGGACACTCTCGTTCAAATCAATGTTTACCCGATCCAACTTCCTTGTGCGCGAGAAATCCAGCAGGCCGGATACTAATTTGGACACTGCGTCAACATGAGTATTGATCACTTCAATATATTGTTTCGATTTCACCCCGGAAATAATAGAATCCAGCATCTGGGCGTAGAGTGATATAACGGTGAGAGGCGAGTTAATCTCGTGGGCGATCCCTGCCACCAGCTGGCCGATGGATGCCAGTTTTTCTGCCTGTATAACTTCTTTCAGTCTGAATTGGACCTCCTCTTCAAGGTTATTCACATGATCATTCAGTTCTTCCTCCGCTTGCTTGCGCAGTATGACATTTACAAGTTGTACAGCAATTGCATCGATCAAGCTTCTCTCTTCTTTTTGAAATGGTCCTTCATCAATTACGAGTTTCTTCTCAAGATAATAAACTCCCACAGTCCCAAGACACTTCCCGGAAATTATAATGTCGGCAGTCTGCTTCCATTTTGTTTCATTGAAATTGACAGTTGTAAACTGCCGTCCCTCAAAAATGATCCTAGCACAGGTTATTTCAGGATATTGCCAGGACGGTGGGATTAATAATACGGTAGCCCGCAAGATTTCGTCTATCGTTTTTTCAGATTCTGTGAAGAGTTTGGAAATACCGTAAAGACAAGACTGTTCTTTCACACGTTGCCTAAGTTTTTTTAATAGATCTTCTTTTTCAGATTCCACCCGCTTACGCTCGATTGCATAATGCATAATGGTATTCAGCTCAATATCGTCCCATGGTTTCTTGAGATAAAAATGAATTTCAGCGTTGACTATTGCTTCCTTTTCTACATTGGGAGAGGAATGACCGGTGATAAGGATCCGGATCATCTCGGGATACATCTTTCTTATCTCTGTAAGCAGTGTAACCCCATTCATACCCGGCATCTGGTAATCCGATAACACTAGATCGAATTTTTTTCGTTCAAGTTCGGCCAATGCCACATGGCCGTTTTCGACGGCGGTAATATCACACTGAAACTGTTCGGCTCGGTTCAAAGATCTTGAGAGAGCCCTCCTTACCGACCGATCATCGTCGACTATGAGGATATTATAAATATGTTCGGTTCCTTCTCTTAGACCACGTGACATTTTAACACTTCCGTATGAAGATGAACATTACAGGGAGCCGTCCTTTTTAGTTTTCGCACAATGGCTAGCATTAATGGGGGATTGAATATATTTATTGTCGCATTATTTAATATTTTGGATCAAGGCTCTGTGAATTAACCGCGAAATTTCGTCGTTGTCCCACGGTTTTTCTATGTATTCGTGAAGCTCCGCTCTGTTTACCGCTTCCTTTTCCACGTTGATATCTGAAAAGCCCGTAAAAAGAACTCGAACCACTTCCGGGAACTTGTCCTTGATATTTACAAGGAGGTCTATGCCGTTCATTCCAGGCATTTTGAAATCGGATATGACCAGATCGAATTTTTTTCGTTCAAGTTCACACAAAGCAGCTCTCGCATTATCTGCCAGTGAAATCTCACTTTTAAAGAGACTGCTCCGTTTGAACGTCCTCTTGAGAGCCCTGCTCACCGGTCTCTCATCATCCACTATCAATATATTGTAAATTATACCATCATCTGGCCGAACAGTTTCAGAGATTCCCACATTCACCATTTTCATACCTCCACCGGTAATTTTATCGTCATTGTAGTTCCCCTATCGCCCTCGCTTTCGACCATAATTTCTCCCTTATGATCCTGGATTATACGATAACTAATGCTTAGACCCAGCCCGGTTCCGCTTTCTTTCGAAGTATAGAACGGATCGAAGATACTCTTTATCTTTTCGGGTGGTATTCCCATGCCGTTATCCCTTATTTGAATAAAGATATTTTCGTTATCGGACCATGTTTTTATCCACAGGTCGCCCTTATCCATTGATTGGGACGCGTTTATTATCAGATTCATGAAAACCTGATTCAATTGGCCGATATTACAGTCCACCATAGGGAGTTCTCCATATTCTAAATGCACCTCCACCCTGAATTTTAATTGATTGCTTAACAATATAAGAGTATCTCTAATTCCCTCATTGATATTAACATAAGCCCGTCCACTCGTATCCGGTCTTGCAAATCTTTTCAACGCTTTTGTTATCTGTGCAATTCTATCCAATCCTTCGAGATTCGTATCGATAATTTCCTCGAATTCTTCAAAATCTATGTCTATCTTCTTTTCATCGAGTATTTTTTTCAGCTGGGAAAAGTCCTGTTTCAGGTGATTGGAGTTCGATTTCAGATACGCCAGTGGATTATTGACCTCATGGGCAACGCCTGCTACGAGCATACCTAAGCTGGCCATCTTTTCGGACTGTATCAGCTCATTCGTCTGTTTTTTCACTTCATCCTCAAGATGATCCGCATATTCTTTGAGTTTTTCCTCCAAGGCTTTTCGTTTTGTGACATCTTCCTTGATTGCAATGAAATGGGTCATTAGTCCTTTTTCGTTGATTATAGGTGATATGGAAGCAAATTCCCAGTATAGCTCCCCGTTCTTCTTTTTGTTGTGGAATTCACCACTCCATTCTTTTCCGGCAGTTATGGTATCCCAGAGATACTTGTAAAATTCCTCAGTTTGATTACCCGATTTCAAGATTCGAGGATTTTTACCCATCACTTCCTCAGTTTTGTAGCCGGTCAACTGGCAGAATTTCGGATTTACATATTCGATATCGCCTTTCGTGTCCGTGATCACGACAAGAGCCGGGCTCTGCTCCACGGCTTGAGACATTTTTCTAACCTTTTCTTCGGCCTTTTTGCGTTCAGTGATATCCCTTTGAATTGAAACAGAATGAATTATCTCTCCATTAGATCCTCTCACAGCGTTTGCACTGAGTAGAACCGTTCTTTCGGTACCATCTTTCGTGACGATATTTAATTCTTTATTTCTCATTTCGCCCTTTACTTTCCACTCTATGAAAAGATTTTTGGCAATTTCCCGTGAAGAAGGAGCATATATGGTTGTTAGAAACGGTTTTCCCAAGATATCTTCCTTCTTATAACCAAGCATGTTTGTTGCACTTCGATTCACATCCATTATCTTTCCATCAAGTGAAACCATGTAACAGTATTCCGGTACATTTTCGAAAAATTGTTTGAACCTTTCTTCGCTCTTTTGAAGCTCCGCCTCCGCACTCATACGCTCGGTGATATCTTCAAAAACGGTATAGACCTGGAAGGGTTTATCCTCACCGGGTTTGGTATGCGGGACTGCATTGATATTTATCCATGTATTTTCTCCGAAAATGGGATTGAACACACCCATGATGATATTTCGCACCTTTTGCCCGGTTTTCAGGGCTACCATGGACGGGTGTGTCTCACCTGGGAAGTCCGCGCCATTCACATCTATTGCTTTCCATCGGGGATCGATGGACGTTCGACCCTGCATCTGGTCCAGTGTCAAGCCTAGTATCCGTTCGGCTGAAGGGTTTGCGGATGTGATATACCCTTCCGCATTTTGATATACGACTCCCAGGGACATGGACTCGAAAAGCGTGCGGTGTTTCCTTTCACTTTTTAGCAGCTCTTCCTGCACGATCTTGCCTTCTGTTATGTCGGTATGGACTGAAACCATGACTTCCCCGTAAAAAGGATGATTGAATACCGATACGTTGGCATAGCACCAAAACGGTGTTCCGTCTTTTTTAATGTTATTGACCTCTCCGTGCCATTCGCCCGTCTCTTTTAAAACCTTTGTGATCTCTTTTGCGGTCTCCAACGGGTCCCGCTCTGTTGGGGCATTGACAATAGATGCGTGTTTACCCAGCATCTCCCCTGGATCATAACCGAACATCCTTTCAAATTTGGGATTGGCCCATACGATCTCAATATCCTTCATGTTGATAAGGTAGACCCCTTCGTTCATATTTGACATGATCTCATTGACGAGACGGTGTTCCTCACCTGCTTTTACACGCTTGATGGCAACTCCGATGGATGAACCGATCTCTTCATAGAACTCTATGTCTTTTATGGTGAATCTTCCGATCCTGTGATCGTTCAATTGAAGAAGTCCAATTATCTCGCTGCCTGATCGAAGTGGTATCAATGCAACCGATTCATAACCATCGCTGTTGCACCGATTTCGAGTGCGAGCCAAACGTTCCTCCTCCGTAGTGGTGGTAAGAAGGTAAGAGGTATTGTTGGACCAGAAGCTCCCGCCTTCTGTGAAATATGGTTTCGATGGATCGGTCCTGTGTAGTAAAATATTCCCGCACATGCATTCAAAAAGGGGACTACCGGAGGAATCCCTGATAATTGCACCCTTTGTGTCTCGCTCGCAGAGATTTCGCTCCGCTTCAACAAATTCCTCGGAGAAACCACTTGTACGATAGTACGGAAAATCGTCACCCTCACGGAGTCGGATCCCCACTGCATCTATATCGGTGAAATCCTTTATCTTAAGTAGAATGGTTTTTACCAGATCCATATCTTCTCTCGGACTGTTCAGGACCTTGAGCAATTCGGAAGCGAATTCACGCCTTGTTTCCGCCTTCTTTCTATCCGTGATATCATGGGCCACCCCGAAAATTAATTCCTCATTAAGACGTATACCGTCCAGTAAAGTGGTAATGGTTGTTCCGTCCTTTTGCACATAACTAACTTCACCAAAATTAAATCGATCTGTATTGGTAACCAACTTGTGGAGACGCTCATCAGCCAAATGAGGAGTAATATCTTTTGTCGATAGGGTCTTTAGCTCGGAAATCGTTCTGCCGGTAATACGCTCGGCAGCTTCATTTGCATCGATATATCTCCCTGTTTTGCTATTGGCTAAAAATATACCGTCATTTGACCGCTCGAAGAGGATGCGGTATTTCTCCTCGCTCTTCTTAAGGGTGGTTTCTGTCTTTTTTCTCTCAGTAATATCTCTTTGCACGACAATGATGTAACTAATGTTCTCATTCGTATCCCGAATTACAATTGTTTGGCAATCCACGGTTATGATCCCACCATTTTTACAGACAAGTTCCACTTCTTCCCGACCTTCACCTTTTTCCTTTACTCGGGGAAATGCTTTGCTAAAGATTTTTTTCGAAGCAGGTGAGAAAAAATTAGATAGAGGTTTTCCTATCATTTCCTTTTTTCTATAAGCAAGAGTTTTGATGGTATGAGGGTTTGTTTTTAATATCCTACCGCTGGTATCCAGTATGTGAATGAACTCTTTCACGGTTTTAAATATTCTACGAAAAAGTTCCGGATCCATTTCTCCCATTTTCACGGTCTCCAAATACGTTGAGATATTTTCTCCCTGATTTGAAAGATTGATTTTTTTCTGGAAAGGAAATAAGAGCCCGGAAATTTAAGCGAATTGTTTTCTAATCTATATTTGTAATGTGC
>JASLWR010000057.1:0-12622 GCA_030740765.1 Thermoplasmatota archaeon | reverse complement strand
GGCAAATTCTCCCGGGCGGACAACTATTGAGATTATATGCCTATCTTCGAATATTTGGATATCCTCGATCCGGACATTCTCCATGCTTTTCACTCCGAATACGAATTTGTTGAATTCATCCGAGGAATTGAATTCCAGCATGATCAATTGCTTGGATATGTGTTTTGCCGGGATCGGTGTGAGGTTCTTCTGGTATTTTTTTAGCAGTTTGAACGCGTCTTTAACTTTTGAGATGGCTTTAATCGAAGCATTATCTCTTTCATATTTTCTTGCCAATATCTCATAGACGTTCAATTGAAGTTCACGGTCATCCCATGGTTTTTCAAGGTAACTGTGCACCTCCGCCGTGTTGATGGCCTCGATTGCCGAGTTTTTATCCCCGAATGCAGTAATAAGAATCCGAACTGTTTTCGGCTAATTCTTCTTTACGAGAGCAAGAAGCTCGATCCCGTTCATAACCGGCATCTTGTAATCTGCAAGAACCAGATCGAATTTCCTCTTTTCAAGTTCCACTAGCGCTTCCATGCCATCCTTCGCAGAAGTCACATCAGTTGTGAAGAGCAAGGTGGAACTAAGGGTACGTTAAGGGCCCTCAACACCTCCTCCTCATCATCAACGACAAGTATCCGATAGGTCTTTTCATCCGTCTTTCCGTCATCGTTTTCCATTTCACCACCTTAAAGCAATGTGATCTCTAAAGATATTTCCTTCGTTCAAAACTGATTTCATTTTCAATACCGATAATCCTACATATGGCCCCAGAATGGATGTTTTTTTCTATCAATCCAGCCATAATCGGGACTGGTTTCCGTCTTTTATTATCTTCAGGGTCCCGTTTCTCATCAATTGTCGAACATGATAACTGGTTAACTGGCGACTGATCCGAAGAGAGTTAGAGATGTCCTGTTGCAAGATTCCAGGTCTCTCGTTTATGAGCTTGACTATCTTTTCTTGCGTTTTCGATAACCTACGATTTCCTCCCCTTGGTATCATCAGAGTCATTGGATAGTATCGTTTGTATATGCCATCCTTGTTGGCTTTAATCAACTTTTTTTTCTCAAGAATGTGCAGATGGTAATTCAGAACTCCGTTACCGAGCTGGAGCTTGGTTTGGATCGAACGGTAATGCTCCCCCGGATTTGTAGAAATGAAATCATGAATCCTGTCCCGGGTCTCATTGTGAACCAATTTCTCTTCCTTGATGAAATCCCCCATTTGGTGGGTATTGATCTTCACAACGCGGATAATATTATCTATTGAAAAGGGTTTTCTAATGAAGTCCGATGCCCCGTATTTCATAGCTTCTATGGCAATGTCGACGGTGGCATAGGCTGTTATCAATATCACATTAAGATAAGGTTTGAACTTCTTTATTTTCCTTAATAGTTCCAGCCCGTCCATACCCGACATCTTAATGTCTGTAAGGATGAGATTGTATATGTTGTCTCGGACATTCCCTAATGCAACCTCACCGTTTGGTGCCGTATCCACGAAGAAGCCCTCTCTTGATAGAAGTTCCGAAAGCCCTTTTCGAATGAATTTATCGTCGTCGACCACAAGGATTCTTTTCTCTGTTTTCATTATTCATCACAATTGCCTACCAAAATAGCTATTGGTCCTTATTTACTTTTTTACATTTGTATAAATAAATGTAAAATTGTTGTTACAGTTCATGGTCAAAGAAGTTTAGGTATCATGTGTTACATTTCGATTCAGGGCAACAATCGTTGATCCGGATCGTCCACGATGGAGATATGTCATTCGATTCATTATCTGCACTCTGAGAATACGATAAAGCCGGGATTCCACATCATTTCTTCAATTCCTCGAAAGTGGTAACACGTTCTGCGATTGCGTTGTGTTTATGTATGGATTCTTCGCTTATGCTTTTCACCTTGACCTTGGCGCTACCGGGCATATCGGGGTATCTTTCCAGTAGATAGTAGAGAATGTCCCTTACCACATCTTCAACGAATTTGGGATTCTTGTGGGCGTTCAGAACCACTTTCCCTTCATCGGACCGCTTAAGAATCTCAAATGTCGGGGAGCTTTGGCTGCTCTCGATGATATCTACGAGATCATCCGCCTCGACAACTGCTTCAGGTGGAATTTCCAGTTCGATACTGGAGATGTTCCTCTGATTGTGAGTAAGCATGGGCATCTTCGAAATAGTTTCCTTATCATCGGGGTACATGGAAGATACCATTTCTCGGGTTATTTCCATGGCACATGGACAAACTGTCATTCCAACCACTTCCACACCCAGTATCTTTTTAAGAGGGCCGTCCCTGGCCTTCCTAGCCGAGGCCTTGATCTTGTAATTCTCCAGGCTTTTTCTTCCAAGTGGTGACGTTTTTTCAAGAAAATAATCAGAGGACAGGTCTACCTGGGTGAAGCTTGCATACTCGTGGGTTGCAAGCAGTTCCACAACGATCTTCGAAGCCAGTTCCTCAAGGGATTTCACCGGGGTTCTCACGCTCATATCAACTATTTTGTTGATCACCTCGGCATTTCTTGACATGTGGGACCCCTTTTGATATGCAGGCAGGTCAACATAAACGTCGAAGGTTGGTATGAGATTGATCCTCCTGCCGTCCCTCTCCACCACCGTGGGTTTCTTCAATCCGGTGATACCCACCCTTGTTAAAAGAAAATGCCTTTTGGAAACCATGTTCTGAATATCGGGAAAATCATCGTTGTTGATATGCAAACCTCCCTTTGAACGGTGAATATTAATCAATGATTTATAATTACTTGATCTTTCTCCATTTCTCCATTTTGGGTGTTTTTCGCACATCTGATTTAGGAGAGGTCAACTTATCTCTTAACAGCCATTTCCAGAAGAACACCATCAGCGGTCCTGATCTTCATTTCATTGAATATCTTGCATGCGTATCTCATCTTCTTTGTTAGCCCCTTCCCATCAAACTTATTTAGTTGAAATCTGAATATCTTTCCGCCAACCGGTATATGGAGGTCCCCATAATGGTTGATGAACTGTTTTATTAACGTGCTCATACCCACTTTGCCTTCGAAGAATGTATTTTTTGTATACAGTAGCGAGTTTTCTAAGAGTATCTTGAAATTTGCCATTATATGATCCATCTCAGTATCGATCTCATAAAACGGTGTATTTTCTAGTTCTTTCTTCCACCGAGCCACTTCTGTTTTATTCCGTTCTATTGATTTCAAAATCTGTTTCTTCCGTTTACTGAGTATCCTCTCCTTTTCCTTTAGTACTCTGATTTTCTCCTGGTACAATCCTTCCAACTGCCCCGTATTTCTGACCTTCTTTTCCCACAATTTCCTTTGCTTGTTTTCATCTCCTTTGTGATATTCCAGCCGTTCATTGATCCTTTCTATCTGGTTCTCCAGTTTCTCCAAATCTTTTTTGAATCGGGCTTTTCGTTTCTCCATCTGCCGTTTCACATGTGTATATTTTCCCATCAGGTTCTCAAGTCTTCGTTTATCATAGGCCAGGGATTTCTCGGCTCTTTTGAGTCTTTTATCGGCCATTCTATTGAAAACCTCTTTCTTCTTGAAACCATGATTGACATTCAAATTGCAGTATTTTTTCATCTCCTTGAATTTTGCTTCCTGGCAAGGCCATCGATTGTAATATTGGTCCGCGAGTTCCTTTCCAGACGCAACCTCATCATATGGTTGGTTAGTAGCAATAACCGATAGCTTATTGTTCTTCTTTTTGACCACGCTACATCGGACCATGTATGTCGTTTTATTTTTCCGTTTCCTATTTGCATTGCTCAAATAGTCAAACTCTACTAGAGTAACCCAACTCCTTATTCTGCTCTTTTTGTCGTATTTGTATGGTATAAAATCACTGTCTTTGATCGGTCTTAACCCATTGTCATTTCTAATTTTTAGATCATCATAATGATATTGATTTGAATCCATCATCGTAAGAAGATAAATATTCATTTTACGATCCTTGTTGATCTTATCAAACTCTTTGAATTGATCAAGGCTGCAGCACTCGGCATCTACAATAACCATATTCACAACTTCTCCTCCAATAGCATTCTCAAAATCTTCCACTATTGGCAGCAGTTCTTTCGTCAGATGCCGGTCCCCAGGACAAGTTCTGTGAAGCAATGGATGTCCATCTTGGCCATTGAGAAATACCTGTTCATGACCTGGCATTATTCGATCCATCATGCCATGTTTTCCTTTTGGAACACGTTTTAATGTCCAAATTGCTTTAAAATGACCATCGATATAAACTGGCATCTCAGTGTTTCCATAAAAGGTATTATAGTAACAGTGTAGAAGCGATCTGCTCATTTCATTTCCAATTTTGAGGGAGGTTAGTTCTCTTAAGAACCTGTCTGTGGTCCTATACTTGGCCTGGTTGCCACTTGGTGATGTGATCATTCCAAGAGTATTACGTTCATAACTATCGAGATCTATGGGGCGTTCCATGTCAAATATTGGTAAAAAGAAAAGGGTTCTAATATATTGGATTGTTGTTTCTATCTTGTGGCGTAAAACACGCATATCGTTTTCCGATTTCCTCTCCTGGTGTTGAAGAATTATCTGTAAGATTGCCTCTTCTCCCCCAATTGCATTTACTGCCCCTAACACGAACCCTACACCAGCAACGATGTTCCTAATCACTAATTTTTTTTAAACGTTTTCCTGTTTTTCTTCCAACGGGGTCGTTCTGTCCAAGTTCTTTTAAGATTCTTTGGACATGGAAATCACTAATTACCGTTCTAAATTTCTTCTTGATCATTTTTGCTATATCGGATCCACTTTTTAGTCTGTTATTCTTCTTGATTTCTCTGATATAATCTTTTATCTCAACTGTTACTTTATAATTCACTCCTTTACGACGGTCGATTAATCCTACTTCTTTTTGCTTTTCATATCTTGGTTTCCAGTAGTAGAAAAGACTTTCGTGAATCCCTTTTTGCTTGCAGAATTTGGAAACCGACAGTCCACTTTTTTGATGCTCTGTAAACATCTTTTCTAGTTGCTTCATTTTCCTGATCTGTTTCTTCGTGACCATTTGTGCAATGACCGCTATAAAAATGACTCCAATAAACAAAGCCTCCCAAGTCATACTAACCACAGATCTGTAAGGTAATTATAATATATAAATCCTCCTAATTCAGATGTGGCATTAAATCATGACCCGAAAAACGGGTTTATTGGCGGTGGCCAAGTAGTATATGGGGAAAAAGTTATTGGAATTAGGGGAATTTATGGAGAAACATCAAGAATTACCCTTCCCCATGCTTTTACAATCCCAAGAATGCTCGATTTCCGGAAGAAATAATATAGAAAAAAATAGATAGCTGTGGAAAAATAGGCAAAGGATTTATTCAGGAGTAAAGTTCGGGAAGTGACCATGGTGGCAATAGATTATAGACCGGATGAGATCGAAGAAAAATGGCAGAAGAGATGGGCTGAAGCGGAGACCTTCAGGGTGGACATGGACAGCGATAGGGAGAAATTCTACTGCCTCGAAATGTATCCGTATCCTTCTGCAAGCCTCCATATGGGACATCTGAGAAACTATTCCATTGGTGATTGCCTTGCACGTTTCAAGCGAATGCGCGGCTTCAACGTGATTTATCCCATGGGTTACGATGCATTCGGTCTGCCAGCCGAGAATGCCGCTATAATGCACGGTGTCCAACCGGAGAAATGGACGCGAAAGAATATCAGCGCAATAAAGGGGCAGCAACAGCGAATGGGTCTCAGTTATGACTGGTCGCGACAGATCCAGAGCTGTGATGAGGATTATTACAAATGGAACCAGTGGATATTTTTAAAGTTCATGGAAAAGGACCTTGTTGCCCGGAAGAAAGCTTTCGTGAACTGGTGTTCCGGATGCGAAACAGTGCTGGCAAACGAACAGGTCATAAACAACAGGTGCTGGAGGTGTTCTTCAGAGATCACAGCTCAGGAGCGGGAACAGTGGTTTTTCAATATAAGGAATTACGCCGACGAGCTTCTTGACGGAATGAAGGATTTGGACTGGCCGCCGCGAGTAAAGACTATGCAGGAAAACTGGATCGGGCGAAGCGTGGGAACGCTAATAAGGTTCAAAGTAAAGGATAGTGAACAGGAGATTCCGATCTTTACAACTAGGCCGGACACCTTGTTTGGAGTCACTTTCATGGTATATGCCCCTGAACATCCACGAGTGAGAGAATGGGTGGAAGGAACCCGGTACGAGGAAAAATTCAATTCTTTTATTTCGGAAGTGCTAAGCGAGGACAAGTTCAAGCGACTGGATGCCAATAAGGAAAAAAAAGGAATGTTCATAGGAAAGTACGCCATCAATCCCATAAACGGGAAAGAGGTTCCCATCTACGTTGGTAATTTCGTCATCTACGAGTACGGCGCTGGAGCCGTGATGGCTGTTCCGGCCCATGACCAGCGCGACTTCGAGTTCGCCAAGGTTCACGATATTCCCATAATAGTGGTTATTTCACCCTCGGACTATAGGTTGGACGGAGACAAGATGATCCGGGCATACGAAGGGGAAGGTGAGTTGATTGCTTCCGGTGAGTTTACGGGTTTCAGGAATGATGAGGCCAAACAGTACATATCTGAGAAGCTTAGAGATATGGGGATGGGCGGTCCTACTATCGATTACAGATTGAGAGATTGGCTGATCTCCAGACAGCGCTACTGGGGAACCCCAATACCAATTGTATACTGTGATGCGTGCGGGATCGTTACTGTCCCAAATGATAAATTACCCGTGAAATTACCTCTAGACGTATCCTTCTCCGGGGAGGGGAATCCCCTACTTACCTCTGCTTCATTTGTTAACACGACCTGTCCTAACTGCAATGGTCCAGCGAAAAGGGAAACCGATACCATGGATACTTTCGTGGATAGCTCGTGGTATTTCCTCCGGTACTGCTCACCGGACATAGACCATTTACCTTTTGACCGCGAAAAGGCCAATTACTGGATGTCTGTGGATCAATACATTGGAGGTATCGAGCATGCCATTATGCATCTTCTATATGCGAGGTTCTTCACCAAAGCGCTCCGAGATCTGGAACTATTGGATTTCAATGAGCCTTTTTCGAAACTATTGACACAGGGAATGGTTACCAAGGAAGCCAGTTACTGTCCCGTTTGCAACATTTTCACACACTTCAAGGAAGTAAAGGGCGGACAATGCCCCGAGTGCAAGGGAAATATGACATTACGAAGTACCAAGATGTCCAAGAGCCTGGGAAATACGGTGAGCCCCGATGAGATGATAAGGAAATACGGGGCGGATTGTGCTCGATTTTTCATATTGTTCGGTTCGAACCCGGAAAGGGACCTGGAGTGGACGGACGAGGGTGTTGAGAGCGTTTATAAATTCCTCTCAAAAGCTTACAGATTGTTGATGGAGGAACCCTTGAGAATCAAGGAAGTGGAGGACGCGGAGGATTCTTTAGTGGAATTCAGGCTGAATGCCACCATCCGGGATGTCAGTGAAAGTCTTGAAAAATTGATGATCCGCGATGCGATAAACCATCTCATGCGCTTTATAAACGAGCTTTCAGCCTACAAGGAAAGAGGGATATTTCCGGAATTATACGAGAGGTCCAAAAAGATAATGATGTTGCTTCTGGCACCGGTTACGCCGCATCTTGCAGAAGAGGTAAATGAGGCGATGGGTGGAGAAGAATTCACCTCCATAAGTGTGTGGCCCGAATATGACGAGACCGTCCTGAGTGTTGAGAACACCTTCAAGTGGAAAATGCTGGATAATATAGTGGAAGATATAAAGGACATACTGCAGATCATATCTAACCCTAATCTGAGCCGGATCAAGTTATTTGTGGCGGAAGAATGGAAATACCGTTTCGTAGAAGTGTTCAGGGACGAATTCAGACGATCGAAGGATTATCGCGAGATCATGAAGCGGTTGATGTCCGATCCGGAAATGCGGGAACACGGGAAGTTGGTGAACAAGATGCTTGGTAGCTTCATGAAGAAACCCAGCCTTGCCCCGGAGATCCTTTTCCCGAGAGAAGATGAGATCAATTTTTTCCGTGAAATTAGCGACATCCTATCCTTAAAATTCGGTTCGAAAATAATGATTGTGAACGAAGAATCGGCCGATGAAAAGAAAGCTGATAAGGCTCTACCCTGCAAACCGGCGATAATCGTCGAGTAAAAGTGAGATCACTTCGTCAATATTATGGACCCATAACCCACGGCAGACCCGCCAGGCATAATATCGTAAGATGAAGCGTATTTCAGCATTTTTGCATTCCTAGCCTTTCCCTCCAATCCCATGATCATGGAGGACACCGGTCCGAAACCACACATGGATATGCTGAACTTCCGCACCGTCTCTATAAGACCGGGGCCATCCAATTTTAGGATGCGGTCAATGGCTCTTTTATCTTCTTTCCTTGCATATTCTCCTGCAGTCATCCCTGGTGGGATCGGTTTGCCATAACTGAAACCGCAGTGTGTAAAATCGGAGCTGGCGACTATACCTATTTTTCCCGGATACTCACGTATGGCACGTTTAATACCATTTGCCACTTTTATTGCATTCTCCAGGTTCTGGGCGCCCATGCTGATGGCCACGATCTTTACGGTTTTATCGAAATACTGGAAGAATGGTAATTGGACTTCGAGGGAGTGTTCGTATCTGTGGGCCAAATTGTCAACCGGGATATCGCTTTCTTGAAAGAACAGGCCCACATCCTCATCATGCTCCACAATTCCCAGAGGTGTAATGAAATCTTCGTCAGACAAGGCGATTTCCCGGCCACGCCCGGAATGATTAGGACCTATGACCACAAGTACATCCGGTATACCGCTATTGATAAATGCCGATACAGAATGGGCTGCAATGGGCCCCGAGAACATATAGCCGGCATGGGGGAAAACACCACCAAGTACGTTTCCAGTTCCGATGTCTGGCAAGACAGGCATTTCTCCGGGGCCCAAGGGATGTTTGAATGATTTCTCGATATCGCGTTTTAACTTTCTTTTCGAGGCCGGATAGAATTGTCCGGCAACGGCCGGTTCCCTCATTTATCATCAACTCCTCGTTTCAGTGCACAAAAAAAAAGACTGAAAACGACCCGACAGTGTATAACCTAGCCGGGACGGTAAAATAGCAATTATCTAACTGAAAAGATATTACTTAAAGTCTCGCTTCAAATTCATCGGGCTTATATATGAAATCGGAATAATTCTCCAGAATTCCCTTGTGTTTCAATATCTCTCTCGCGAGCAACCAGTAGATCAGAGCGAGGGATTTTCGTCCTTTGTTGTTGGCGGGTATTACTAGATCCACGTTTCTGGTAAGATTGTTGGCATCGCAGAAACCCACCACGGGAATACCGTTCCTGATCGCCTCGCGGAGTGATTTCGAATCGGCTGCTGGATCAGTGACAACCAGCACGTTGGGTTCGGTATAATATGGTAGAAGGGAATTCGTCAGCGTCCCGGGTATATATCTTCCAGGAAAACATTTTGTACCGATTATCTTCGAGAACATCTTTACTGGGTTTTGCCCGTATTGCCTGGCGGAAACCACCAGTATTCTCTTCGGATCGTATCTGGCAAGGAATTTTCCAGCGACCGATAACTTATATCGGGTTTTCTTGATATCCAACACGTAGAGACCATCGTTCCTGACCTTGAATATGTACGGTATCATATCGGCGCTTTTTTGTTGCGTACCGATATGAACGCCGGAGGTGAGAAACAAATCGTCCGAAGCCAATTCTTCCCTGTCATCAGACATTATGTTCCACCTTCCTTAGGGTTTTATTGAACCTCATTTTCGAGCGTATTGCCGTTATTGGGGTACAGCCATTCTCGAACTCGTAAAGAGCGATCTTTACGGAATCGTGTATTTCCGGAGGAATGTCTATGAGAGCAGGTGCTCCTAGGCTTATTTGCAATGCGCGGGCCCCGATGATTCGGGCTTTCTCGTAACGACTGTATCTCAATTAACGCCTCCTCTTAAACGAACGGGATAGAAGTTCCCGGATAATATTATTTTCAGGCCTGTCTACTGTCGGAAATCTTCTAAGGGGGATTACAAAGGCTGTATTTAATTCTTACTCTGATATTAATTGTTCTCCCGGATTTTATGATCCATTCCAACTGACCAATTTTTTTTTTGTAATAGAAAAATCCTGATTTCTTCATTAGATATGACGTATTACTTTTGTAGTTTTTAGCATTCATGATTCCCTTTCCACTCTATCATTTGAGCTTGATGACTGATTATTCAGTGACGGATAAATTCTTTATAATTAGAGGACCATTCACTCAAAAAAATTTATTATAATTTTGAGGTGCAAACATGCTCGATCCGCGAATAACCAAGCTTGCAAAGGCACTGGTAGGCTACTCCTGTGACCTGAAAAAAGGCGAGAAGATACTAATCGAGGTCTTCGATATCCCTGAGGAAATGGTGATCGCCCTTATAAGAGAGGCCACAAGGGTCGGAGGAGTCCCGCTGGTAACAATAAAGAGTAACAAAATAATAAGAATACTCTACCGCAACGCCACAGAAGAACAGATGAAGCTGATCGGAGATTACGAAGGATTCCGTATGGAAAAGATGGACGCCTACATTGGTCTCCGGGGGAATTCCAATATTTCTGAGCTCGGAGATGTTCCCCAGGAGAAGATGAAGCTCTATCAGACACATTGGTGGCATCCGGTTCACATCGAAAAAAGGGTTAAGAATACAAAGTGGGTAGTACTGCGCTGGCCAACCAGTTCAATGGCTCAACTAGCTCAAATGAGTACGGAAACCTTTGAGGATTTCTATTTCAACGTATGCACTCTGGATTATTCCAGAATGTCAAGAGCTATGGATCCTCTGAAAGAATTGATGGAGCGGACCGACAAGGTGCATATTACAGGTCCGGGGACCGATCTGCAATTTTCTATCAAGGATATTGCCGTTATAAAATGCGACGGCAAGCTAAACATTCCCGATGGGGAAGTATTCACTGCACCAGTAAAGGATTCTGTCAACGGTTATGTCCAGTACAATACACCCACGCTCTATCACGGGACAGTGTTCGAGAACATACGGCTTGAATTCAGGAACGGAAAAATAATAAAGGCAACTGGTAGTGATGAGGAAAAGATCAACAGTATATTGAACAGCGATAAGGGAGCTAGATATGTGGGGGAGTTCGCACTTGGAGTTAACCCATATATAACCAAAGCCATGAAAGATATTCTGTTCGATGAGAAGATAATGGGATCATTTCATTTCACACCGGGTAATTCCTATGACGATGCCAGCAACGGTAATATCTCTGAAGTACACTGGGATATGGTCTGTATCCAGACACCTGAATACGGCGGCGGTGAGATCTATTTCGACGGCAAGCTTATCCGAAAAGACGGAATTTTCATTCCAAAAGATCTTCAGGGATTGAATCCGGATAAGTTATTATGAGAATTTTCCCTGATTATTTTTCGATGACGAAGGGACCCACGTAATGGCAGGATTTGCAGTGATACTTGTAACCGGTCATCAGCCCCGCCTCGTAATACAACCTGTTGCTACCGCACTGGGGACAGGTTAATTCTTTTTTATTTCTATCCTTAGTTCGCGAAGGTCTCTCTACATTTGATCCGGTATCGATTGTATCAGTTTGTACTTCTGAAAGTTCATCCGCTCCCCCGAGTAGCCGACCCTTGGATTGTACGTGTATGTCAAAACGGAGTCCGGCAAGCGACTCTGCATCTCCACTCAGGATTGTTTGTCTATCTTTCGTTACTATCACTAATACCTTATGTTTGAGTATGAAATATATCACGATCATGAACAACCCAATTGCAGAAAGCCCAAAGAAGAATATGAAAAATGCTTTCTCTGTCGACTCCTGAAAATTTAAATATTCAGCGACGGATAAATATGCACCTATGAGTAATATGAGGATAAGCCCGATCTGAAAAATTGATGAAGAAAGCTTTTTTTTTTCCTCGACGAACGCCTTTTGTATTTCTGTGAGAGGGATGTAAGCCGGAGTGTCTCTGATCCGGTCTTCTGTTTGGGATTTGAACTCGATCCGTCCAAGGGTGGTATTAATACTTACATCGAATTTTATACCATTGGACCATAGTCCTGGATATGATTTCATTCCCCTCTGAATTCGGGATTTCTCTTTCATTCTTTTACTCCTTATTGATTTAAATAAGCGACATCATGGTTATTATTCTTTCCGCATCGAATAATTCTGGTATGTTCTTTGTAATTAACGAACATTTTTATTTTTTAATAAACCTTTTTTATCAGAAAGTTAATTATCACACGATGTTCGCTGAAAGATTATTGAATCGAGAGAAATTGACCCTTTATGCTCTCGTCAGATTTCCCCTGTGCAATGATCGGGAGATCTCAAACATGATACCAGTGAACATGTCAACTGTAACCGCTATAAAGAACCGTCTCCTAAACAAGGGACTATTGAAGACAATAAGAGTTCCAAGAATGGATCGGATTAATTCTGATATTGTTTTCGGTTGGTGGGCTGATTTTCATCCTTTGACGAGCAAGGCAGACCGTGAAGAACTGGGGACGGAGATAAGAGAAAGATTTCCAGAGGTTTATTACTGTATATCTGACATAGATTCCATATTC
>JASLWR010000056.1 GCA_030740765.1 Thermoplasmatota archaeon | reverse complement strand
CTTGCATAGCGGCTTTGATTCCGCCCTCCACGTCCTTAGGGGGTGCCGAAGCGGACGGGGACCCACCTCCCTCGGCTATTATGTATCCTCCCTTGGGCGTGAGCTTAACGTCGAAAATCTCGCCATCCACCTCAACGTCGAATTCGGTGGGTATAGGCGCCGGTCCCCCAACCTTCCTTGCCTCCGGGGGTTCGGTTTCCAACCATATGTCATTGACACCGGGGAACATGGATGCCACCATGGATCGGGTCATCTTATGGTCCATGGGGAGCGGAAGCTGGTCCGATGTGAACTCGGGGATGGTCTCCCCTTTCAGGAACTTTAGGCCTACCTGGGGGTATATGGCGTATGTCATATAGTCTTCTTCCTTCTGAATATTTACATCTTGTGCGTCCAGTTCTTCCATTCTCTTCTTCCACATGGGCTCCAGAAGATCAGCGGGTCGGCAGTCAACCACCTGATCCTTCCAATCAGGACCTAGCACCTTCTCCATTATCTCCGTTTTTATGGGAGCTGGGGGTTTGCCGTAGAGTCCCTTGCAGTAATCCTTGGTCTCCTTGGGTATTTTCTTGTACCTGCCGAAAAGAACGTTCATTACAGCCTGAACCCCCACTACCTGACTTGTTGGTGTCACCAGAGGCGGAAAACCCATTTCCTCACGAACCCGGGCGGTCTCATCAAGAACGGCAAAATACTTATCACCCGCTCCCTGCTCTTCAAGCTGAAAGATGAGGTTCGATAACATGCCACCGGGAATCTGGTGAACGGTAACCTCGGGATCGACCTTCAGGGCGTTCACCCGGTGAAGGTGCCTGTACTTGTCCCAGATCCCAAGGAAGTATTTCCGGCAATCGATGAGTAGATCCATGTCGTAACCGGTATCATATTCGGTACCCTTCAACGCGGCGACGACGGACTCCGTGGGAGGGCCTGCGGTCCCGCCTGATATTGGGGACATTGCGGTATCCAGGATATCGACCCCGGCATCGCAGGCCTTCATGTAGGACATACCGGTCATGCCGCTGGTACAGTGTGAATGAAGATCTATGGGAGCTTTTATGCCCTCGTCCTTGCAGCCCTTTATGATGTCGTAAGCACGCTTGGGGGAGATCATTCCCGCCATATCCTTGATACAGAGACTATCGCAGCCCATTCTTTCCAGTTCTTTGAAATCCCTGATGTAGTATTCGGTGGTATGGACTGGAGAAATAGTATAGGAAAGACAGCCCTGGGCATGACCTCCTACCTGTTTTACGGTATCGATGGGAACCTTCATGTTGCGGAGATCGTTCAATGCATCGAATATCCTGAAGTAATCCACGCCGTTGCGCTTGGCCATACGGATGAAGTTCTGGACGATATCATCCGGGAAGTTCCAGTACGCTACAATATTCATGGCCCGCTCTAGCATCTGCATGGGCGTGTTGGGCATAGCTGCCTTGAGCTTGTTTATCCGTTCCCAGGGATCCTCGTTCAGATACCTTATGGGAACGTCGAAGGTGGCTCCGCCCCAGACTTCGAACGAGAAAAAACCGATCTGGTCAATGGTGTCGGCGATGGGAAGCATGTCCTCGGTCCTCATGCGTGTTGCCAGCATGGATTGGTGTGCATCACGGAATATCAATTCGTGGAGTTGTACCATTTGTTTCCCGCCTTTTTTATATGATTAATAGATATTTTAATGATCCGGAATTGGAGCCGAACTCGATTTTTCGAATGAAATGAAAAAATACATAATTAAATATTTCTGTTCCAATGCGTCATTACCGAGTTTCATTATTACTTTAAGGTGAAACATTATCTGAAGTGTGTCCATATTCACGATTTAAGTTAAATATGCAGGGGTTGAGATATTGGTCACAAGACTCCAGTAATCCAAATAGTCGAAATTGGGTCGAAAAGTTATACCAGATTATAAATATTCAAAGAGGGATTTATCGTCGATCAAATGAAAAATCCTTTCTCCGGTAAAAAGGACGGTCCTGAAAAAGTAAGACCATTGGCTGGTTTAGTCAAGAATAAAAAGATCATTGCAGTTATTATAGTCGGCATCATCGTAATAGCTGCAATAGGAATCTTTGTCAGACAAGGGATTTTTAAGGAGCGGGACGAAGGTTACATAATTATCGATTTTGACGAGCAACAATGCTCCATCGATGGAAAAACACTTTGTGATATGGGGATGGTCAATAACGGTATCAAGGGGGGAAGGTTGACCGGGACAGAATCGGAATACAGGGGAGCCCAGTACATCCTGGAACAATTCCAGGGAGCAGGTCTTAGTGAGGCACACATTGAGGAATACCCCGTATTGATGTTCAACCCTATTAATGTCGAGGCTTCCTTGGTCCCATATATTTTCAACGGTCCGTTAGACGTGGGAGTCCCGAATCCACTCCGTCCGGTCATAGAGTACACGCACGTGATAGATTTCGTTATTCAGGGTTATTCGGGTTCGCTTCATTGGTCGAACAACATGGATGATCTGGATATCGTCAACATAGGCGACGGAAGAGATAACAGTGATTACGAAGGAATAGGCGGTAAGGCTGTTATTGTAAGATGGGGTGGAGGTGGTTCTTCAGGGGCCCCGGGTAACAGTGAACTGTTCTTCAAGGCATGGGAAAACGGGGCTGCCGCAATCATTCTTCACAATTTGGCCAATGGAGCTGAGATCAATTATCCTCCGATATTCAAGGCGTCCCCTTTACCGGAAAGATGGCCCGATTCAAATTACCCGGATATACCGTTCTTCATGGTATCCAAGGATGTGGGAGATGAAATATCCCACCTTCAATCAGACCACAAGATACGACTAAATTTCGACATCCCGATCGGTGAAACGAATTTGAACGTCGTTGTCGGGGAGATCAAGGGCACAACCGATGAATTAATTTTATTAGGTGCCCATCATGATACCGTGTATAATGGGCCAGGAGGTATCGACAATACGGTTGGAACCATCACGATCATCGGATTGGCAAGAGCACTGGCTAAATATACTCCTAAAAAGACTATACGATTATGCACATTCGGCGGTGAGGAAGAGGGGCTTTTCGGATCAAATCTCTATTTTGAGGCTCACCGGGAAAATCTACTGAAGAATTGTGTCGAGATGTTGAATTTCGATATGGACAACGTGGACCTGGAACGCGGTAATAGCTTACCGATCCAATTCTCTAGCAACGATACAGTTGAAATCGTCAAGGAGATCGCAGCTCAGGTGCAGAAAGTGGAAAAATTTCAAAAATATCAGGTTCCCGTCACATGGAGTTCACTACTAACCGCGGGAAGCGATCAGCAGGTATTTGCCAATAACGGCATCCCGGTATCCAGTACCTGGGGATCGGGTAGCTGGGAATATCATACTCACCTAGATATTGCTGAACGGCAGAATGCCGAATCACAGGCATTGGCCGCGAAGATCGTAGGTTCCTACGCCCTTTATGCTGCAAACCAGTAATTATGATCAGAGGTATTCCAATGATTCTCACCACACAATGGTTCGGTTCGTTCCTGATCTCCCAAGGGGACATAATAGACAAGGAACTTTTTCCGAAGGACCCGGAAGAGATAGCAAAACGGCTCAACGGACTGCAATCCCAGGATTTACTTAAAGAAGAGTTATCATTAATTGACCGGCTTTCCCAAGAGGAAAGAAGAACGCTTGAAGGTGACGATCCTCGATTGAGCGATCTATGCAACAAGATCATCGACAGACTCGAACTTTCCCCGGGGGACCACGGCTTTGAGAGTTCCCTTCTACACGAAGCCACAATACTCCTGGCAAGAGAATCCCTCTCTGCAACGGTGGAAAAGGACAAGCACATTAATCAGGCCATCAATATGACGGACGAGCTTATTAAATCAAAGAACGTGCTGTGTGAGAGGTTGGCGGAGTGGTACAATATTTATTTTCCCGAGGCCGTCTCGGCGGTGGACCACGACCGGCTTGTAGAGGCTGTTAATGTGGGCAGTAACCGGGGGGAGATATCGGTGTTACTGGGGCTTCCCAAGCTTTCAGCGGATCATACGGGTAGCGAAGTGGGTGAAGACGAGTTATATCAATATTCACTGTTATCGAAACAGATAAAGAACATCGATAAGACAATGGATGAGGCACAGGGTTACATAAAGAGGTCCATGGAGTCCGTTGCCCCCAATCTTACGGCACTTGCCGGGCCCATGGTTGGGGCGAGGCTGGTCGCCCTTGCCGGGTCCCTTGAGCGCCTATCGCGCCTACCGGCGAGCACGGTACAGATGCTTGGTGCCGAAAAGGCTCTATTTCGTTTCCTAAAACACAAGGGCCTGCCGCCAAAGCACGGGATCATCTTTATGCTTCCTCTAATACACTCAGCACCGTATTGGCAGCGGGGGAACATAGCCAGGACCCTGGCATCGAAGATCTCGCTTGCCGTTAAGGTTGATTTTCATTCGGGAAGAGATATTTCGGAGGACCTGTTGGCAAAAGTTGACCGGCAGGTGGAGATAATTCGGAAGAAATACCCGAATCCGCCCGAGCAAAAGAAAAGTAAAAAGAGGAATAAGAGGCAAAGAAAAAGGAAACGAAGAAAGTAGGCCGATAAGGATTGGTTCTTTTTGTGTGCTCATATGGGCCTTTGTTCGAAAATTGTTCTAATTGAGTTCGAATATCGTTCTAATTGGGTTCGAATATCGTCCTATAAAGTATTTATAAAAATCCCGGGAATATCGATCAATATTACAATCCGGGATGTTACAAGATGCGATTTCTTACTGGGAGAATGATACTCGTAGTCATGTTGGCCTTTTTATTAGTTGGATTACCATCGCCGGAATGCAAAGGGGAGTTCTCGGAGACGGGCGTGGGATACAAAACTCTGGAAAGGACGCTTATCGTCAACGCATCGGGAAGTGGGGATTATACGCACATACAGTGGGCCATAGATAATGCCAGTGAGGGGGATACTGTATACGTGGAGGCGGGAACGTATTATGAGATTTTGAATGTGAATAAATCGATAAATTTAATAGGCACTGGCAAGGACAAAGTTACTATCGATGGACAGGATACACGTTGGGGTGTTGTGATGTATGTCACATCTGATTGGGTGAATGTAAGTGGTTTTAAAATAATAAATTCACATGTGCAAAATAGAGATGGATTGGGTGCTGAAAGAGATTCCAACATACGATTGCAAAATGTTCGATATTGCAGAATAGAGAACAATAACTGTTCTGATAATGAAAAAGGGATTTATCTTAGAGGTTCGGATCATAATTATATCGCCAATAATACTTGTACTCAAAATCATAAACATGGAATATCATTGGATTATTCCTATTCAAACCTTATATTCAATAATACATGTACGGATGGTTACGATGGATTATATTTTGGATATTATTCATCGGACAACTTAATAGAGAGCAACACTTTTTCAAATAGCATTCATGGAATTGGGCTTGCACCTACTGAAATGGATATGGATATATATAATATGTCTTCATTAGATCAAAACACAAGAGGATTTAGTGCTTCAGAAAATATAATAAACAACAATACTTGTTCAAATTGTGATATCGGGATCGGTCTTTATTATTATTCCTCAACCAATAGAATTACAAACAATACCTGTATATCAAATCGTCAGGGCATGGTCCTAGATAAAACCAGGAAAAACAATATTTCAAAAAATATCTTCAGGTCGAACGAAAAATACGGCGTCCAGATAGCAGAGGAATCGGAAAGTAATCTCGTTCACAATAACGATTTCATTTACAACAATGGTAACGGAGACCAGGCCTTGGACGATGGCATTCTTACGATCTGGAACGACAGCTCCGGAAAAGGTAATTTCTGGACGGATTACAAAGTAAGATATCCATATTCCAAAAGAAACGGGCCAATATGGAAAAGGGCGTACAAGATATCCGGTTTAGCAAATTCGAATGATGATTTTCCTCTTGCACGTTCACATTCTATCATAGAAGATACTCTTCCAGAACAGAAAAAGGACAATACCCCCAAGAATTTTTTTAACGGTGATAAATTCACGTTAGAAGGTATCTTTCAGGACAATCTCTGGGTCAATATGGTCTGGGTCAACTGTACTTACAATGACAAGCAGTTTTATGTGGAACCACTTGAAACTCGTAATTCAAAGTTGTGGAATATAACAATAGTAATGGATTCCGAAGCAAGATCATTTTCCTATTATTTCATTATTGAAGATGCTACACATAACATTGCTTTTACAAAAACGAAAAAGATAGGTTCTATTGATAATATTAAACCAAAATTGATTGATGGCGGTCCTCTCAACCAGCCGACTACAGGCGACAATATTACATTTATTGCCAATTGTACCGATAATATCCGCGTCAAGGAGGTATTCCTACTCTATTCATTCGATGATCTGATATTTTACAATGAATCCATGAAATTATTCACAAATCAACTGGCGAAGTGTATTATTTCTATTTGGCCGAATGCACTCATTATAAAATATTACTTTATCATGGGGGATACGTCGGGTAATTATAATTTCAGTAGGATTTTTCAAACTCCCGTTTACGATAATGATGAACCAATGGCCTTTTCCATTGGTGATGCCACCATCAATCAACATGATATCTTTCATTTTGAAGCTGGGGCCAGTGATGATAATATTGGCATAATGGATTATACTTGGAATTTCATTTATGATCAAAGAAAAATCCGTCTCTCGGGAGAATCGGCCCCCTTTCGGTTTGATAAGGTGGATGTATACGAGGTAACACTAAACGTCACAGACACTTCACTGAATTGGAATGAAAATAAGTTCAAAATCACAGTACTCGATATAACACTACCCATAGCAAATGCAGGGAATAACGTCACTACTTACCAGGGTGAGACTGTCTTTTTTAATGGCAGTGGCAGTACTGATAATTTTACCGTGCTTAACTATTCGTGGTCCTTTGTCTACC
The DNA here is from genome assembly GCA_030740765.1 of Thermoplasmatota archaeon. Taxonomy (GTDB): domain Archaea; phylum Thermoplasmatota; class Penumbrarchaeia; order JASLWR01; family JASLWR01; genus JASLWR01. Next base: position 15,322 of record JASLWR010000056.1, on the reverse strand, counting down.
TCGAAAAGAACATTACATTATTTGGTGCGAAAACCCGATTTAGATATCGTACGCCGGGAAACTATACAGTAATCCTTACAGTACGCAAAACGATTGACCTTTGGGATGAAGATTTTATATGGGTGAATGTGTTAGATAATGAAAATCCCCATGCAGAAGTGGGGGGGAACATTTCCATACAATCCGGATGTTCGGTTCATTTTAATGGTACAGGTAGCTGGGATAATCATTGTTTGGAAAATTATACATGGAGTTTCAGATACAAGGGCGCAGAGGTCTTTTTATACGGCATGGACCCGATATTTCAATTTATGGTCCCGGGAAATTATACCATCACATTGAGAGTGACCGATTCCGGGGGCAATTACGACGAGGAACTTTTATATCTCACTGTACAAACCGGGGAAGTTTATGAGGGAGGACATGTGAATGAGACGGACGACAATCTTCCTGATGATGATACCACACCTAAGCTGAACGATGATGGATTCAATGTTTATTTCGTTGCCTTCGTTTTCATTTCAATTACCGTATGTGTAGGAGCATATATATACTTTTTAAAGGGACAAAACAAAACCTCAGAAAGTACGCCATCGGATGATGATCTGGGCCGGATGCAGGAATCAGATATATCGGATCAAGAGGAAGAGGTTTTAAATGAATAAGTTCGTCTGTCTTGTTGTCCCACTGCTTGTGATCCAATGTTGTCTGCAGGTCACTGGTATGTCCTCTATGGATGCGGATGGATCGACAGGTATGGAGATCGCTGGAAGGATCATTTTCGTCAACGCATCGGGCGGCGGCGATTACACGCACATACAGTGGGCCATCGATAACGCCAGTGATGGCGATGCTATTTTTGTGGAAGCCGGAACTTACCGAGAAAATCTAATCATCAATAAAACCATCAATCTTACGGGGCTCGGTTGGGATGATACGATTATCGATGGCGGCCGGAAGGGTGATACAGTTTATATTACAGCGGATTGGGTCAATGTGAGCGGTTTCAATATTAGAAATTCCGGGAATGTCTGGAATGATGCGGGAATTGACCTGTATGGTGTTCATCACAATCGGATCGAACGTAATCTATTCGTAAATAATCAAAGGCGAGCGATCTATCTGGAATCGAACAGTTATGCTAATCGTATCTCAAATAACACCTGCTCTGACAACGACCAATATACTATAGTCCTTGTTGGGTCATACAACAATTTTATAAATGATAACAATTGCTCTGGCAATGATAAAGGTATCTGGCTTTATTCGTCTAATGGGAACGAAATATCGAACAACACGTGTGAAAACAATTCTCAGGGTGGGATATACGTAAGAAGTTCAAACGAGAATTTAATATCAAACAATCTCTGCATAAACGGGAGGGAGGGTATTTCGATAATTGATTCTGAAGCGAACATTATAAACGCCAATAATTGTTCTAACCAGCAAATTGGGATTTCTCTGGATGGATCCGTAAGGAACAATCTGACCGATAATGAAATGATCAAGGGAGGCATCTACCTCGAAGGTAACTCACTTGAAGAATGGGGTACGAATGAAATTGACGATTCCAACATGGTCAACGGTAAACCCTTCTTTTTCTACTATAATATATCGAACAAAGTAATTTCTCCAGGTGCAGGTCAGATAATATTCGTCGATTGCCACGGAATGAAAGTAGTAGATCAAGATATCAACAACGTAAGTACGGGATTATTACTCGTTTCATCCACCAATATTACTGTCGCGAATAACCAATTTACTTCAAACTCATTACACGGCATCGAGATATGGGATTCCTTTGGGATTAATATTTCTCAGAACATGTTCATCTCAAACGATTACACAGGAATATATCTCGACTCATCAAGTGAAATTGCTGTAGTTAATAACCAATTCATCTCAAATTCAATATACGGGATCGAAATATGGGATTCCTACGGGAATGTTATATCCAACAACAGTTTCATTTTGAACTATTACGTAGGAATATTTTTCAAGAGATCTAACGATAATATTATTATGGGAAATACATGCCGATATAATGGTTATTATGCCATTCATTTCGATCGAAGTAATAGAAATACTATTTCGAACAATATGGTAACCGAAAACCATTATTCTGGTATATATTTTGTATACTCTGAATACAATGTCATATCGAATAACCTTTGCACGAACAACTCAAATGGTATCGATCTAGTCCATTCCGACTTCAATACATTGTCCGACAATTTCTGTAACTCGAACACCATTAATGGTATCAATATTAGATATTCGGATAGGATAACAATTTCAGCAAACATATGCCGATCAAACCAACAAAACGGCAATTATATCTATGTAACACGCAGCAGCTCTATCTCGAAAAACATCTGTAGTAATAATTTCGGTGAGGGGATGATTCTTTACAATTCATTGAATTGCTCGGTAAGTGAAAATACATACGCGTATAATAAAGGGAATGGCCTTTCTCTACAAAGCTGTCGGAAAAACTCTATTTATCAAAATACATTTGAGGCGAACCTCAAGCACGGTATCTGCCTCAGCTATTATAATGATAATTGCGATTATAACACAATAATGAACAATACAATAATTTCTAATGACTACTATGGAGTTGTCACCAATACCGGTACACAAGATAATTCAATATTTCGGAATAGATTATATTTCAATAATGGGGGAACAAATCAAGCATTGGATAATGGAACAAGAAATGATTGGTCCTCTTCCGATGAAGGTAATTACTGGTCAGATTGGATAACACCGGATTCGAACATGGATGGTATAGTCGATATTCCATATAATATCAAAGGCACAACAAATACAAAAGATTTTTTTCCACTAACTAATCCTGCTCGCGTACCAGTTCCAAAAGCCGATGCAGGGTATGACATCATTGTTAATCAACATGAGGAGGTTATTTTCAGTGCTTCGGGATGCAAGAATCCTTCATATATTACAAATTATACCTGGTCCTTCACTTACCAAGGACATAAACAATACATCTATGGATCAGATACTAATTATATTTTCGACATTGCCGGGATATATGAAGTCTCTCTTCATGTTAATAATAAATATAACCACGGGTCTTCCGACACGCTGTCAATCACAGTAAAGGACATTACTCCTCCTTTTGCCTGTGCAGGAGAAGATGTATTCATCAACCAGCATGACACGGTTACCTTAAATGGAACTAAAAGTCAAGACAATATCGGTATTACCATACATAAGTGGAACTTTATCTATGAAGGTATTTTCCGTACATTTTTAGGGAGTTCGCAGGTATTCAAGTTTAATATTGCTGGAATTTATCCCGTAATATTGGAAGTAGCCGATGCAGAGGGGAATTGGGGAACCGATATAATAAATATTAACGTTCGTGACATAACGGATCCCATTGCAAATGCCGGTGAGAACCAAACTGTCATTCAGCACGACTCAATACTATTGAACGGTGCTTTAAGTTGGGACAATATCGAAATCACAAATTTTACATGGAGCTTTGTTTACGCTGAAAATGATCTTACTTTCTACGGTAAAACCACTTCTTTTGCTTTCAATATTATTGGTCATTATTCCATTAGACTTACAGTGTCTGATAAAAGCGGAAATCGTGATGTAGACTTCGTTAATATAACGGTCTTGGATGCGACCCCTCCGCACGCTAATGCTGGTAAGAACGTGTTTATTGATGAGGGTTGCCTTTTAGTTTTCGACGGGAGTAATAGTTGGGACAACGTGGAAATAAAAGAATACAGGTGGGAATTCACATACGATGGAACACAAATAGAAATGTACGGTCCCAAAGCGAGTTTCGAGTTTGGGAAAAGTGGTAATTATATTGTAATTCTCTACGTGATAGATAAGGATGGTAATAAGGCTAAGGATTCACTTTTGGTTATGGTAAACGGGGTAGAGTCTGAATCTTTTTCTGATATATCTGGTGAAAAAACAAATCCTTCTAAAGAGGTTTCAGACGAAATAAATCGTTTGCAAATCTATTATACCTTAGCAGTATTGATAGTGGCTTTTGTAGTCATCTCATCAGCATTGCTAATATACAAGTATACGGGAAGAGATAAAAGAAACGATACGATTGTAGATGATGGGGAAGCAGCAAAGTAGTGGTCCGACCAGCTCCCCTTAATTGAGTTCCCCTTCGGTCCCGCAGCCAGGGCAGACCACAATGAGCGGTCTATCATCGGATGTGACCGGTATATCCCCACCGCATTTGTAGCATTCCACCATAAGGGTTTCATCCGTAACGGGAATAAGTGTCTCTAAGGGCGCTTGTTTCCCTGCAGGTATGGGGATCGCATTAAGTTCGGATTTTAGGCCCTCCATATCCACGTCGATCCGTTTTCCGTAATCGTCCAATGAAGGAGATGCTGGCTGATTCGCGACATTATTGGGTGATCCAGATATATCTATAACTTTCTCTGGTGGGATATTTGTTGGAACTGGAAGCAATCTGGCTGATTCGAATATTCTCTCATCGAAGAAGGGTGTGGGAGGTAGATATGTTTGCATCCCCGGCATATAGTTTTGGACAGGGTCGTACAATCCCTGAATGGGTGAATATTCAGCTCTCCCCGATCTTAGATTCTTTTTATCCCTGGTTATCCGCTTCTTTTTAAGCTTGTTCTCCTTGTAAGCCAGCAAACCGAATATTACTATCACGCCAAGAAGCCCGATGATAACTAATATTAACCAGGGCCGACCCGATATTTGATCCCACAGACCTTTTCCGCTATCACCGGTTTCCCCGGATGAAGGGAGTGAGCTCACTCCGCCATCCGTTTGAGAGCCGGTGACCCTCACTGTGGTCTCGGTGAAAGCCTCGCCGACGCGAATAGTCATTTTGAATACACCGGGAGTGGAGGAAGCCCATTCGAATCTCTTGGATTCCCTCGTGGAATCGTGAGGGATCGCATCAATGGTATCGGTGCTTACCGGATTATTGTTTACCAGGAATTCCACCAGCAGTTTCCCCGCATCCCCACCGGTATTCCTTATGGATGCGTATACGATTATTTTCTCCCCCGATCTGGCTGAAGCGGGACTGACGAACAGATCTTTGATAACGATGGTCTGCGGCTCCACGATTACCGTTATTCGTGCAGTATCCAAATCCTCCCCGTCTGAAACGCTAAGGGTGATCTGGTGAACTCCGCTTCGTAATCTGAAGCTGATGGTCTCCTCATTCCCGAGAGTGCCGTCTAGATTCGATTCCCACAGAAAATCGATCTCATCACCATCATCATCAAATGAACCCTTGGCGGAGAATTCAACACTACCACTTACAGTTGAGTATATTTCTTCGATAGTTTTCGGACTCGCGATTACCGCTACAGGTCTTATGTTTTCAACTGTTACAACGGGACTTGAAATAACAGACATAGTGTGACCGTCGCTGACCTCGACGGTGCATTTCCACATATCTCCTGCTCTCAGACGTGAAGTGGGGACAATCTCATCGAAGATATCGGTTTCCTCCTCGAAAAAGCCCCCGGGGGTCATCCGGTGCCATCGGTATGTGTAATCCAACTCGTCACCATCGGGATCCACGGCTTCCTTTGTAATAATACAGTGTAGAGTTGTCGTCGAAGTAGGGCTCTGAGGATTGATAATTATCTCCGGTAAGAGAGGAGCCTTATTGACGAGAATGAACGTCGTCTCGAAAATCGTCGAGTTCATATTCCAATTATCCCTGGTTGTTATCTCAAGATAATAGGTTCGATTATATTCCAGTTGAGAGGAAACACGGTAGCGATTCTTACTCGTCATTTCCCCGTTCACGATTTCTTTGCCTCTCTGGGTGGTTCCAATATTTATTATGTATGAGATCGAATCCTCATTGGGGTCCGTTGATTCTTCCCAAATAAGCGTTGGAGAAAGATCATGGTCATCCTCAATATTCACTTCTGTCACGGGCGTGGGAGAATAGTTCTTGTGTACATGAACAAAGCCGGCACTCCATGAGGTTCCTTCGGCCTGCTCACCGTCCGTGGCCACCCCATAGACGTAATATTTGCCATTTTCCAGATCACTACAGTCCCAGAGATAGCTTTCGATGTCCGGGAGCCCGGTTGCTATGAGATGATTGTCAGCGTTCCCTTTTACCGTATTGTAATAAATGTCGATAGTAAGCATGTCATTTATGTTTGCATCCGTTGCGGTCCATTCTATCAAGAAATCCTCGCCTGTGCGAGGATTGGAGGAATCAGGTGCGGTTATGAATATTGTAGGTTGATAATTGGGAATTCTCACGGTTATCTCGATCTCCTGAATATCACTCTTAGTTTCATATATGTCCTGGACGTAAAGTTTGATCGTATGGGTGCCCACTTCAAGCAAGGTTGAAAACGATTCGGATTCGGATAGATTCCCGCCAAGAGACGATTCCCAGTGATAAGCAAGCCCGTCGCCGTCCGGGTCAGCAGAGCCGGCAGCGGAGAATGATATTTCTTCGATGGAGGTGAAGATGTCACCGGCTGTGGGATTTGCTATCACCGCGGTAGGTGGATTATTGTGGATAACCGAGATCTGAATCAATTGTGAGGCACTGTCGATGGAATCATTAACATCGACGGTCACCATCCAGCTCCCAACGTCGAGACTTTCCGTAAAGGTAGCGGAATATCTTATAATTGGGAACATATTCGGCCCTGGCTGAGGCGGGAACATCATAATGGTCCATGTATAGCTCAGGGGGTCGCCGTCAGGATCTGTGGATTGCGAGGCGTCGAATAATATACCTCTGCTATCGGGATAGCTCCCTCCGTTCTGCGGGGAGGTGACAACGGCATTGGGGGGAGTATTGCTCCTTGTGGGTGCCCCCCCAATATTTCCCGGCATTTGTATTCCTGGAATGATCATACAAAGCATAATTATTACAATCATGGCAGTACAAAATCGCTGAAATCCACTTCTCTTCCACAAACAGCAACACCTCTAAGTCATTTTAATAAGATTCATTTACTTGTGCGAACTCGATGGATTATTGTTCGTAAAGACTTATAAAACTTTGTTTTGTGTTTAATGGTTATTATTCATATCGTGATTATAAATCATCTGATTCGAATCGCCGCTGTTATATAATATTCCTCCCACAAGTTCATTTTCATAATGAGAGATCGTTCGGAATTTGTCATATTCTTTAAATGAAGCCATAAAATATTATAGTGCATAATCATTCATATCCCCGTGAAGTAGTATGGGGCTTTTCAAAAGTAAACAGCATTACAAGATTCGTACGGGAGCGAGATCAACTTCCAAAGTGCAGGAAAGAGAGTTGATCAACAAAGCCAAGATCATCGGTAAAAATCCGGATCTTATAATCCCGAAATGCGAGGGGAAATGTGCCAGGTGTCCTATCAAGAAGATCAGAAAAAGGATCCATGCCATCAGCAAATACCGGGACGATCCAAAGAAACTGAAGGCGCTTTCCAAGCGCGGAGATAAAATATCGAGAGCCTATGCCGGAACTCTTACATTGCCGCACTCGGAGACACCGCCTTTCATGGGTCTTTTTAAAACTCCTTTTGGTCAGATACCATACGCCATGATAGGGCAAACTGACCAGAGAAAACTTATCGGGATTCAGCATTATGATCATAAAGAATATCGACTCATGACATACCTCGAATTGTGCGAAAAGAAAAAAATATTCATTTATTCCATCAAGGACGACATGGTTTGCACCGGAACAACCCCTTCTCCGTCTACTGAATTCGTAAAAGATGCCGTTAGAGATCTGGTTGTGAACCTGAAACATAGTGAGAAGGTCCCACGGACGTTCGTCACGAAATATCTAGTAGCATCGAAGGTAGCAAAGGGGATGCAGACAAGAATTCCTTTTTTGAAGATTAACTGGAAGTCTGCAGATGCCATTGTTGCCATGGACGAGATAACGCTGAAAGAGAAAACGACCCATAGCGTGGGGAAGTTAGCGGCTCTTATGGCCGGACCCAATGTCAAGTCGGATTTCACCGTAGAAGTAGTGTTCGGACCCGAATGCCGCGAAGGGACAAAAAGGTGTGTTTTTCGCGAGGTAAATGAAACGGACCCATCACTATACAAGGAATATCTGGACTACAAATTGAACGATCAAATGCTGATAAAAAAGCAATACGAGAAGATATTTGAAGGTTACTCTTCCTCAGACCGGGATCTGTTCATGTACGACAGTTACTGTTTCAGCGAAAACCTTGATGCATTCGTCAAGTTTTCCAAACCCACGGAACTGGAAGAACTAGCCTTACGAGCGGTCCTGAAGAGAGTCAAAACCCCCAAGCTTTACAGGAAGAAACCATCATTACCCATCATCCTGTCCGATTACTGGGAAGACTACGGTTTCTGGGCTCTAAAGGCTGCTTGTGACGATAAAAAGATCGCTAAAAAATTACATTCAGAGGGAAATACCGACGCTGGCGAGATCGGTGATCTATTGAAGGAAGCAAGGGAATCCAGTATGGCCATGGCAATAATAAGGCAACTTCCCGAATATAATATGAAAACACTACCGATCCAGGCCCGACTGGCCGATATTATAGCCAAAACACACAAGGCAAAGGGAAAGGAAGCTGCAATTAAAATAATTGATGAACAGAACCCCGAGAACTCGCAGGCACTATCCACCATGTTCGCCTTCCTATTATGTTTAAGCGCCACGGCGGGTAGGGAATGGAAATTCTCCGATGCCCAAAGAGATGTGGGGAAATTTCTAAAACCTCTTGCAGAGAAACTTTTAAAAGCGGGTCCCAGTGAGTACGACGAGGCACTTAAAAAACTGCTCCAGTACACAGGCTCTACCGTGGAGATCGCCCCGATTTAATTATAATACCACCAGTGATCGTTAAATAATTTTACCAATAATAAACGCGGTTCAATGAGGAATAAATATGACTGTAAGAAAATCGATTTTCACTGTAATAGCACTAATATTCACATCAATTATGATAACAGGAAATCTAATTCCCTTATTTGATCAATCCCCCAATGCACTTATAGGAAAAACTACCGTCGGCCCTCATATGCAGTCCATAACCCTCGATCTGGCAAATGGCATCCGAAGTGATAACGACACAAATAATGACGATTGGCCTATGTTCTGCCGGGATATGTCCCACACGTCCCGTTCCGATGCCCAACCGCCTCTTTATGCCGATCTCCTGTGGAGCTATAATATGAAGGAGCTGAACCCTGTGCAGGGTGATATCGATTCCACCCCTATCGTAATTGGAAATACAGTATATGCATGCTCTAACAATTATTACATGGCTTCTTTAAATATTGATAACGGTAGTAAGAACTGGCATATCTGGCTGGGAGGAGAGATATTATCTACACCTGTATACTCCAATGGCTTCCTCTACGTCGGAGCAGGCAATAAACTCTGGAAAGTGAATTCCTCCAACGGTGTTAAAGAATCCATATTCACAGTTGATACGAAAATATACAGCTCACCGGCAATCTACAACGATACCATCTATTTCGGGACCATGTACAATAACAGCAATCTCTACGCAGTCTCTATTAACGGAGATGAAATTTGGAACGTATCATTCGGTGAGTCACTTAGAGGAACTCCCGCCTCTCCAGCAGTCCATAACGGGACTGTCTTTATCAGCTCCTACAACGGAAAACTCTACGCAATGGATCATGACGGTCTTCTCGACGGAGACCAGGGACTCCCGGATGAAGGGAACAATACCACTGCTGATATATTATGGATCAAGGACATCGGAAGCCCGATAGTCGCCTCTCCGACAGTGATACCGGGTGCTATCGTCGTTAGTACTTACAACGAAACCGGTGCGAATTTTATATATTCATTTGCATTCAATGACGGTTCCGAATTGTGGAACCATAGTGCGGGAGGCGAGATTCAATCGACTGCCGCATTTGACCCGGAAACGGATCACATTTATGTCGGAACTTACGATGGGTATCTGCTAGCGATTAACTCGACTTCCGGTATACCGGTCTGGGCATTTGACACTTGGGAGTCCATCCAGTCCTCACCGGCCATTGCTGGGGGGATGGTTTTCTTCGGAGGATTCGACCGTAAAATTTGGGCCCTTGACGCTGCAGGTAACGGGGATGGGACCACGAACGAGGTATGGAATTACACCACCGAGGATATAATTCATTCTAGCCCGGCCATATCGAATGGAAGGTTGTTCATCGGGAGCGATGACGATAAACTTTATTGTATAGGGGCGCCCGATTTCTCCGTGGACAGCGACATCAATATATCGGATACCAGTCCCTACGTTGGAGAAAATATAACGATAAAAATTGAAGTTTCAAATATTGGTACGGTGACATCTGAGGTGAACCTAATCGTCACCGCCTCCAGTATGGACTTTGGTACGAATCAAACAATAGGCTGGAAAAGGATTAGCATAAGTGAACTCTCCCAATCAAGTTTCTCTTTCAATTGGACTGTAAAAGACAATGGTAACAATATATGGAACATACGCGCGGAATTATATAACAGCGCCCTTTCCGAGACCCGGTTCCAGAACAACAATGCAAGCAAATTGATAGCATATAAACGGGAAGCAGAAGGGGAATGGCCCATGAAAGGCGGGAATATGGAGCACTGGGGATATTCACCCAATGGGACATTGACCAACCGCACCCTTTGGCGTAAGGATACAGGAACAGAATTACTCTCGCCCGTCATCTATAAGGAAAGGGCAATAATCGTTACGGAGAGCGGTTATGTTTCCTCAGTTTATATCAACCTGGAAGGTACGATGAGTTGGGAGATGGATTTCTCATCATCAATCCAATATCCCCCTGCAGCCGGTTATGATAAAGTCTTCGTTCCCTTTAAAGATCGATTGATTGCACTAGATATTAACGGTTTCGAAGATGGGAACTCAGGATTAACATCGGAGGTAAACACCGATATTGGTGATGCTGATATAATATGGGAGACTGAAACCACTCTTTCACCCACCGCACCACTCACGGTGGCGAACGGCTCTATATTTCTGGTCCGGGGGAATATTCTTACAAATTTCGATGAGGATGACGGAACAGTCCTTTTCAATGTTTCCTTACCAGGTTACGTGGAGGGGGGCGCCCCATCAATATCCGGTGAGCTGGTTTTTCTGGGAAGTACCGACGGACGGATATTTGCCTTGGATAGATTCAACGGCTCTCTAGTGTGGACCTATGAAACGAATTCGGGTTTGACCTTGTCTCATTCATTGACGATTCTACCCGAAACTGTATTTTGCCCTATAGGTAACCGGCTGCTCGCACTGGACCTTGATTCGTTGACACCCCGTTGGTCTCTACCTGTGGGTTCCAATATTAGTACATCCACGGCATATTCGCCCGAAAGTGATTCAATTTATTTCGGATCCGAAGCGGGAAAATTATACATGGTATCCCCCGATCAGGGAGAAATTACCATGACCCTAAACGTGTCATCGCCAATCACAACAGACATATCGGTGGGGGGAAAAGTTGCGTATTTTGCTACTGGTGAGAAAAGGATATTTGCAGTGGCCCAGCTGCATGGCACACAGGAGGGAAAAATATGTTGGTCCTATCGTACTGATTCCGCGGTCACTCCATCAATTGCTGTTTCCGAATTGGTAATTGCCACTACCATTGATGGAAATGTCTACTGTTTCGGAGCACCTAACCGCGAACCGATATCCAGAATCAGTTTACCTGCTTTCGGATCGATATTCTTCGCTAATGAGAAAATTTCAGTAAACGCCAGTTACAGCTCCGACGGTGATGGGGATATTCTTGGATATACATGGGCAAGTGATATAGACGGCGAATTGTACCGTGGAGATGATAGTTCAACTTTGATAAGTTTCGACAGCGCTGGAATGCACAATCTAACACTCACGGTTGATGACGGGCAGGGTGGTAGGGACACAAGTTCTCTAATGGTCAGAGTTTATAGAAGTACGATACTGAATTACAACAAAAAAAACAATGAGACGAACTCCACTGTTTCATTAGTTTCCCAGGTCGGAGGCGAGAACACTTCCATGACCCTAGATTATACAGTTAACCCATCAAATATGACTGGCCGTGATATCGGTATATTCATAAACATCACTAGAAATGATATCGCACTTCTTGGATGGATGAATATCTCTATTTCCTATGGAATCGAGCAGTTCCCATTCGGTCTCAACCAGTCCTACTTGTCGATATACTATTATGATACGGTAACAGGGTGGATGGAAATCCCCAGAGGAGTCGAGGTAAAAACTAATCGTATCTGGATGAATATTACCGAACTTCAATATTCTTACGACTTAATAAATGGCACGATCATTGCTGTGGGTACCTTTTCCAATACTAATCCAATTCTATCGTCTCCGATGGTTAGCCCCGATGAGGGGCCCAGCGACGGGAACTTTAATTTCACTGTTACATATACTGACCAGGACGGGGATTTCCCTGACGGGATTATTGTACTCATAGATAATATTACGAAGTTGTACATGAGACCCAGCTTGCCTATCGACGTAAATGTCCACGACGGAAAAGAATACTATTACCTGTTACAGGGATTGCCAGTAGGTAATCACAGGATTCGCTTCGAGGCTCACGACAGGATAACTGGCGTGTATACCGAATTGTCCGAAGATCTCGTTTCCCTTGATACGCGTCCCGTGGCGATAATAGACCGCCCCATCGACGCCAGCATTTTTAATACCGGTGAAAAGGTCACCTTCGATGCAACAGGTTCCAGTGATCCAGACGGTGAACTGCTGGAATATTCATGGACGTTTCATAGGTTCGAGGACCCCGCGGCTGAAACCTACGCCGATACAACGGACAATGCGATCTATACATGGGAATTCACGAAACCCGGAGCCTACAGTGTTACTCTCAGGGTCTCGGACGGTTTCGGGCATATCTCGGATAATACGACCATTATGATCGAAATAATCGAAGCGCCGGACCTGAACGGGACGGGTAACGAATATTCTTTTTTCCTTTACATCGGAGTGGCCGGCCTGATGGTGATATTGCTTATCTTCGGAATCATACTTATGTCGCGAAAGAAGGAAAAAGTGACAGGAAAAAGTATTTCCGTGGATGAAGCGCAACCTGAAGTGGAAAACGAAAAGGAACCCGATACAACAAAGTCCAGTAAGGAAGCAGATGAAATAGAAGAAAATCCAGCCGAATTGCCAAAGGGGGACGATGGGCCAACAGGACCGGCCTCCAAGCTTGATGAAGAAGATATGGTTTGCATCAACTGTGGTGAGGGGGTCGCCTCATCGGATTCTCACTGTCCGCACTGTACAGAGGAAATGATGATAGAAGATTTCGAGGATATCACTGAAGGGACTGATGTTGAACCGGAGGATGAGCTGCAGGGAGAATTGGAGGGAGAACAAAACGATACGGGATCGAGCCATGATAGTATCCGGGAGGAAGAGCTTCTTGATGAGGACGAAGAACTTCTGGAAGTGGATGAAGAGGACCTGCTGGACGAAAGCGATGAATGATCGTATAAAAACAGGAGGGTTGATATTAGCCGGAGTTATGGAAAAATCCCTATTGTGTTCATTTTGGCAATTCTTGCTTTAGGGATGGGAATTGGATTGCTCGTTTATTCAATGGTAAAGGGTGGCTCGGAAATATCATTGTTCATTATTTTCCCTGTTATTTCAAGTGATGGCGATCCCTTCGGAATAATTGGAATATTCATGATCTCAAGCGGTATAATAACATTGTATATTTCATCATTCATTTCAAGGAGCTCTAAATCAGACATCTACAAAAGAAACGATTCCCATAAACATGAACGAGAGACTGGAAAAGACGAAAGAGATTATCATGATGGCCAAGTGAGTACAGAAGGAATGGGAACTCGATTCAGCACAGGAGGTGTGGTATTCATCGGACCTATCCCAATTATTTTCGGTTCTGATAAGAGAATTGCTCGCTGGATGATAGTTGTAGGGGGATTGATCGGTTTTGTAATGTTAGTGGTTTTCTTGCTGCAGCTCTCGCGTTTATATTAGTCAATTTTACCATCATTTATTATCATTATTTGTCATGTAACATCTAAAATGGACTATTTTTGTAACTCTAAAATGTCATAGAATGACATGAATTACCTATCCAAAAACCGGGTGGGTAATCTATGACTACGATATACGACAATGAAACTGTACGTTACCGCTTGAAATACGTACTACAAGTAATCAATCGAGATAGGACCATCGCAGCTACTGCCAGAGATGCAGTAATGTCCTCGATTAAACCGCAAAACTATAACTTAAAAAATCTCTCCATGTCCAGGGCCTTTCAGAAATTTCCTCCAACATTGCTGGAGTCTGTTTCCTTTTGAAAGGATTCATAAAATTCCAGTAGAACTGGAATATGTGAAGTATTCCCTCCAATCTACTTTTCCGTTTAGAAAAGCATTTGGTCTTTCGGACCAATCTTCCGATCCGTTCTCGCAGTATTCCATTGTAGTTCTCCACATCGGTGGTTTCTATATCAATATTCTCTGGTTGGCCGTAGATCTTACGTTTGATCTTATCTACAACTCGTCCCTTTTCCCTGACCTTTACCAGCTGGCCGTAATTAATGCAGCTTGGTGCATAGTATTCGGGAAGAGCTCTGGTATAATCGCAGTTGCCATCAGTGAAAATGTCTAATTTGCTGTCAGGCGAGGGAAGGTCCATTCTGTTAAACATGGCCCCGATCATTTCCTTGCATGTGTTAGGCGTCCATTTCCCAACCGAAAAGGACACGAAAAAATAAGAACAGCGCTTCACTGCTGTATAGATCCACGCATCACCTTCCTGATTCCTATCCGGGCTCCGGGGGTCCACTTTCTTTTGTTTTTTTTTACAAAGGTCCACATTTCATCGCATTCAACAGGGGTGAGAACAAGGTTCTTTATTAGATATTCGTTCATCATCTCAGCGTGGACCGCCATATCCTCCAGCAAACGTCCGATAGTATCACGGTGATGACCCGTGATACGCTCGATACTCCGTATCCCGTTCTTCTCCACCAGATGCTTGCAGATCGTTATTATTTCCTCTTCGGAGAGATGTTTCCAGTATAGGGGGGTATTGGCGGTTTCAACGAACCATTTATTGCAGTGATTACAATAATATTGTTGATGTCCGGCCTTGTTCTTTCCGCGCTTTATAATGTCCTTTCCCTTCTCTTTGAGGAAATACTTGCACTTATGATTCTGACATGTTATGTCTATTTTACTTCTGGGTCTTGCCATGTTAATGGTAATGATTTAATGGTATAATAATTATGCGGTGTTTTTAAGGACAGTGCC
>JASLWR010000055.1 GCA_030740765.1 Thermoplasmatota archaeon | reverse complement strand
GTAAAATAATCCGACTGGCTCTTCTGCAGCAAATATTCCTCCAAACTCTCCAGGTGGAGAACTTCACATTCTGTTCGATCCTTTGCAGCTGCATCCCAGGCTGCTACTATGACCTCTGCTGACTTCTGCATATGCATCTGCTGACCGTTGCCGGAGAGCATAGACTAATTGTCACATATGCAGACCTCCCGGGGTAAGTGAAGAGACCTTCGCCACACGCCCGCCGCATATACCCGGATGTCTTCCGGACAGGTATAGGACTTTGCCTTCACAGGCAGGCTCGTCCAGACATCAAGGCCTAATGCGGTTCGTGTTCCTCGGGCCATGGCTTTGGCTAGGACTTCCTTCCCACAACACCTCACGATGTTGCAGTTGTCTTCGCCTACAGGTTCCCCCTGCCAGGGTCCTGAACGAACTTTCATCGTCAAGTCTCCTCACATGCCCGGCACACCTGCGTTTCTTACGTCGCAGGCCTTGAAGAAGAATACCGGTGATACAATTATCTCTCTAAAACACATCTGTGCCATCGATCCAAAAGATATTTTGATGCCTGATCATAATTCGTATCCGGTATTCGTTATGCATTCGAGCTTCCTATCTGCCGCTTTTTCCTTAACCAACCACGTGTTCTCCACACCCACGGCTCCAATTCCGGGGAACATGAGCTTAGGCTCCATTGCTATGATCTGTCCGGGGATAGCACTCCCCTTCCACCTTCGGAATACAACTGGATAATCGTCCAGTTCAAGCCCCACTCCGTGACCCACAAAAGACACCTTTGCGTCCCCGATTCCCATGAAGTTCTCACCATAGCCGGCCTCATCCGCCTTGTTGAATATCCATTCGGTCAATTCCGAGAATGGAAGGCCTTTGGCCATCTGCGAAACTATATCGTGTTGGAGATCTTTGCACCACTGATATCCGGTCAGTGCTACTTCCGGAAGCTCACCCATGCAAAAAGTACGACTCATGTCGGCATAATACCCGTTCCAGCAGCCAACCATATCGACGATGACCGGTTCGTTCTTCTTTATTTTTCTCGTGGATGGGCCCGCTGGCATCCCGTTACTGAGTCCCTTTCCCCCCAGAACGGCTGCCATGTAATTTCCAATCACACCGTTCTCACCGGAAAGGACTGCACCAACGCCGAACTCCTGGTCCCACCCGTGTGACCTGACGCCCCCGGGATGTCCCATCAATCTCATTTCGTATTCGATCTTGGCCTGCAGTTCCAGCTCCGTCATACCTTCACGCAGCATTTCGGGTACCTTGACGATGCCTGCATCTACCACCCTGGCGGCCTTCCGTATCTGCTGAACCTCGTAATCGCTCTTTATCATTCTCGCAAAAAGGACTGATTCCGAAATGTCACAAAAATCGATGCCTCCAAGGGTTTTTTTCAGTCGCTCGAAGACAGCAACCGGAACCCTGTCCGATTCAAAGCCAAGCTTTCCGGGAATGGCATATCCAAGGTCATTCAGTATGCGGGGAATGTCGCTGTATCGTGCGAAAGATACCACGTTATCCAGCGGGGAGACGTATTTTGCCCGCTCGACCCCGCTTCTCACGAGATAAACAGCTTCACCCTCTCGGTCTATGTAGATCATACCCTGCTGGACGATCCCGCCAAAGTAGTATTTGTTGGCCAGGCCCGATATCAGTGCCCCGTCGATCTCCCTTTTGGACATTTCACTCTGAAGCATTTTGATACGGCTTTTCAATTCCAGGGCCGGCAGCGGCTCTACTTCCATATCGAATAATTTGTCCCCCATGGTATCGAGGACCAAAATGCGCTACCAGATATATAGAAATTATCTTCCAATACCCGTATGCGCCAGTGCTTAAATTTTACAGTTAGTTCGTGTGGCGTAATGAAGCCCGTGTCTAAAATACGATCAAGGCAAGGGCATTATGTTCTCAACAAAGATTGCGCGCGTCCTCAAAACCAATCTGTTTTAACACAAAGTATAAAGTAAAGAAAAAAGATAATCCTTTCTATCAATAAAACAAATTTCCGTGATAAAATGAAAAAGAAAGTATTACTCGTTTTTGCAATTCTCTTGGTTACTGCAACAGCTTTTGCCGGTTGTTCCGATGACAAACCCGTGCCACCATTGACGTACAGTGAAGTATCCGATAGCCTTTCAGACAATGGTTATCTGGGCGATCCCGATCACGGTACTGAGTCATCACAAGCAAGTATCCCCGTCGAAGTTGAGAACGCTTCATTTCTGGTAATGGTAACTGCAGTACTTACTTGGGTGGATGATGAAGCGTCGGACGGTTCAGAACCGGACATGTTCAAATTGTCGATCACCAATGGGGAGATGTCGCGAATGGCAAATAGCGATCAGGGCCGACTGGAGGTTTCTCTTGAAGTTGATGAAAATTCCACAGGAGGCAGCATGGAAAGCGCATCTTTAGGAAACAAGGTGGATGTTATTGTGGATTGTGTGGAATGCGGTTTTACGCCGGATATAAAAGATTGGGGAGCTATTCACCTGGGCCATAACGATCCGGGTAACGATTATTCCCTGGAAATAAAATACGATTATCTCGAACCAGATCAATAATCCGGAATGATGATGGTTGGAATAATTCTGAAGAAGTTTTCGTATCGGTCGGCTCTAAGGGCTGCACGGATGATCCTCAGCCAAAAGGTATTGAATATTCTCTTTTATCGGATAGCGCTCAAGAAACGGGTCATCTGGATAATCCTGAATGGGATGGAGCGGCTGAGACCCAGGCAACGTTCGATTATTCTGTAAACGGCTCTACCATTACAAGGATTGTGGCGACCCTGACCTGGACCGACGATCATTCGGGTTCGGACAGCCAGGATATCAAGGATATATTTTCACTAAGCGTATCTGGCGGCGAAAGTACGGTCAAAGAAGAAAGCGATTCCGGAAATATAATGCTCGTATTGGAAGCAAATGAGACACCGGGCGAAAATACCGGTCTGGGAGATGCGGTATCTGTTACCGTGGCGTGCATAAAATGCGGCACATACAACGAACCCCCCTTCGTAGGACCGTTTCTGAGATACTGGGACACGGGAAACGATTTTTCTCTGAAAGTGGAGTATGACTACTTGGAGCCACAAGAAGGGTAAGCTACTTTTTCAGCATTAAGCTGATCGATACGTCTCTCTTGCCATGTCTCGTCTGCAAAATTCATAACCACACCTTTTTTTTTACATCTAAGGAATTTGAAAGCATCCAGTCGGTTTGCGTTTTATATACTACTTTGCATTAATTCTGTATATTATACGGGTATTTTAATTTGCCCCGGAGGGGCTTTTTTTATCTATATTTTAACATCCCGATTTCATCAGCCATTATAAATAGTGGGAAATCATTCTGAATGAAGACTACAGGAACATAGAAATTGACTGAAAGAGGATTTTTTTTAGTTTTTTGTCTTGTTTTTTTGTTGTTAAGGAAGTGTTTGAATGAATATATATGTAGGTAATATGTCGTATGATACTAGTGAAGATGATTTGCGACAGGCTTTTGAAGAATTTGGAACAGTAGAATCTGTCAAAATAATATTTGACAGGAACACCGATAGATCGAAGGGATTTGGATTTCTTGATATGGATGATGACGATGCAGCGAGATCTGCCATCGCAAAATTGAATGGAACTGATTTCGATGGACGAACAATTAAAGTTAATGAAGCACGTCCTCGACCGGAACGTTACTGAGTTACGCCAATTCTAGATATTCCTAATGGTAATGCCATTATATTTTTGATAAAATAAAAATTCACTTGATTTGGTGTATTTTTATTTTTATTTTTTTCTATGCTTTATTTAATTCTCTTTTTATCTAAAAATTGCAATATAACAAGATATTTTTAATTGTTTATAAAGTATGAACCCCCATCTTTTTTGACATCTTGAAACCACATTTCTCTTCTTTTTTTGGGCTGCTTTTTCCAAAAAAGTAGTTTTGGGCCGCTTTTTGGGGGGATTTGGGGTGGGAGGGTCTAAAAAGTGGTTTTTCATGATCTGTTATGTATTCATCAGGATATGCAGCAGCTCCCCCGGGATAAGCTTTCCGTCGACTATTGAATATTTTTTGGTAGTGTGCACTTTTCATTTCTGTCGTTTAGGTAGCAGTGAACCGTGTTTCGTTTCCAATTTTTAAAATATGATGAAGTTTATTTGGAAGTGGATTTCTTGAACGGGTGTATATAAGATGAATGAGTCCAACGAGTTCGGTTTTCCCATCAAAAAAGCAAGGGAATCCCTGGAAAAGGCGGTGAACGAAGTTCTCGGCTCTCTGGGATGCACGGGAGCTGTAACTCTTGAAAAACCACCACGAGAAATGGGCGATCTGGCCCTGCCCTGTTTCACACTGGCGAAGACAATGCGAAAGAATCCCGCGCTCATTGCAAAGGACATCGAAACCAAGCTCGCCGACCACCGTTTTTCTGACCTCCAAAAGTTCTTTGAGCTAGAGGCGAAAGGCCCGTACCTGAACTTCACGCTCCGAACCGATTACCTCATCGCAAACGTACTATCTTCGATACTTCGTAAAGGCGCGAATTACGGGACATTCCCTCTCAGGAACGAATTCGTGATCCTCGAGCATACCTCCGCCAATCCCAACGGCCCTTTTCACGTAGGCAGAGCCCGGAACCCCATCATTGGCGACACACTTGCCCGGATCCTCCGGAAACTCGGATTTACCGTGGAGGTGCAGTACTGGGTCAACGATATGGGAAGGCAGGCGGCCACTTTAAGCTGGGGCAAGGACAATATTCCCGATTCCTCCGTAGCTCCCATGGACCCCGACAATCCCTTCAAGGACAAAAATGACCATCGCCTCGTTCGATTTTATCAGGAAGCCCACAGGCGCATCGAGAACGACGAGAAACTGGCGGGTGAGATAGATCGGATACTGTACGAGATAGAGGATGGGAACGATGAAATAAAGCAAAATGTGCGGGCCAACAGCATAAAAGTCCTTGAAGGAATGAAGGAAAGCCTGTCCAGGTTGAATATAAATTTTGATAAATTCGTGTGGGAGTCCGCCACCGTGGAGGACGGAACGGTAACGGAAGTCATCGACATCCTCAAGAGATCGGAATACGCCCACCAGGACCAGGAAGCCTGGTACCTGGAACTGGAGGAGTTCGGCATTTCCGGGAGAAGCACTCGGTTTTATTTCACCCGGGGTGATGGCACATCGCTGTATACCACCCGGGACCTTGCGTATCATCTCTCCAAATTGCGACAGTGCGATCGAGCCGTAAATATCCTGGGGGAGGACCACAAGCTCCAGGCCAATCAATTGAAGATCGCTCTCGGGCTGCTGGGCAGCAAAGTTCTTCCGGAAAGCATCTTCTACAGTTTCGTATCTCTGGCGGAAGGCAAGATGTCCACGCGAAAGGCCCAGGTCGTCTATCTCGACGATCTGATACACGAATCCCTCCAAAGGGCATATGAAGAGGTGGCAAGAAGGCGGCCCATGCTCGATTCGGAACAAAAAAAACGGATAGGATTGGAAGTTGGGCTAGGTAGTATCAGGTACAACATCATCCGGGTGCAGGCCGACAAAAGAATCGTGTTCAGATGGGAGGAAGCCCTCAATTTTGAGGGAGACAGCTCCCCCTTCCTCCAGTACGCTCATGCAAGATGCTGCGGAATTCTGGACAAGGCGAATTATCAGAACTACGAAACACCATCCGCAGACGATGTGGAAAAGATGGCTGGAGATGATTTCGTCATGGGAATTCATGATAATGAACGGAACCTGATAAGGATACTTGCCGATTTCCCGGACCGCATCGAGGTGGCAGGGCTTGGATACCGGCCTCATTTCATTCCCAAGTATCTGCAAGACCTGGCGTCGGCGTTCAACAATTTCTACCAGAGCTGTCCTGTGATTTCCGGTACCGATGAAAATATCAAGAGATTCCGTCTCGGCCTGGTGGAATGCACCAGGATAGTGCTGGCGGAGGGTCTCGATCTTCTTGGAATCACCGCGCCTGAATCCATGTAGTTGGGGGATAGTTCCACAACAAGTCAGTTTGACAGTATGAAAAATACAATATTACACTAAAAAAATGACAATCGATATTATTATGTTGAATGTTTATATTATAATATTATATTGATATGATATGTCAGTGGATTAGATGCTTGTGTGGATTGAAAATGCATAAAAATATCATAGTGGTCATTTCAATACTATTTCTGTTTCAACCATTTGTAGGTCTCCATGTTGGGACCGCCGGAATGGATGTGGGCTCTCCAAAGATAGATGAGGCGGCTTGGAGGGGCACGGTGGTGGAGCGCTCCGAACGGGAAATTAGTCATGTCTCATATAATGATACCGACGGGAACCGTATAGACGATTTGATCGATTGGTATCTGAACCAAAACCCTGAAATGCGTTTCTCCATATTTGTGAATTATTATCGGCCTGTGACAGAACTTAATATCAATGATTTGGCTAAGCTGCATCTGACTCCCACTTTCGTGTCCAAATACATCAACTCCATAATACTCGAAGACATGGGTTTCCTGGAAATGAAAGCAGTATTGCTGCTCCGGGACGTGATAGGTATTGAAAACGCCCCCTCGGTCCACCCCATGCTTGATACCTCGGTTCGCTCGGTAAAGGCCCGGGAAAGCGATATTTATTCCCCCGTGGTCTGGAACGATCTTGGTCTCACCGGAACGAACGTTAACGTGGCCATCATCGACAGTGGAGTGGATGATATCATCCACGCTGGGCTTAGAGGTAAGTTCGTGGGTGGAGTGGACACCACATCGTCATTAGGGCAGGTGGAGCGAAATCCCGACGACGGTATCGGACACGGCACACACTGTGCAGGGATCATCATGGGAACCGGCAACGGAGGTGACAACATCGGTGTTGCCCCCAATGCTTCCCTGGTGGATTGCAGGGTGGGGGATGTCATTACCCTGGGTTCTGCCACAATGACGAACTTCATGGAAGCGTTGGAATGGGTGAAGGATAATGCCATAAGACACAATATCTCGGTTCTCTCAATTTCCATGGGTACCAGCCATTCAACCGATGGTAACGACGCGTCATCAAGACTGGCGAACGAGGTGGTGGATTCGGGAGTGACGGTGGTGGTGGCCATCGGTAATGATGATAACGGCCATAATGCCAATATCGTCTCATCCCCGGGGTCTGCGGACAAGGTGATCACCGTGGGTGCTATCCATGACCGAAATACCGTGGAAAGAAATGATGATACAATCGCCGGTTATTCACAGCGGGGCCCCCGTCCCTCTGACGGCGACAATGACGATATGGACGAGTTGAAACCGGACCTCACGGCCCCCGGCTCAGATATTGCTTCATGCATGCACAATACACTGGGCTCTTACGTTGTTTTATCTGGTACCTCCATGGCGACCCCCCACGTCTCCGGGGTGGCGGCCCTGATGAAAGAGGCTTATCCGGCTCTGAAACCGCTACAAATCAAAGATATTTTACGTCGTTCTGCCCAAAGTAAGGGCGGCGCATCATACCCCAATAAGGATGGGAAATACAATACCAAGTACGGATGGGGGATGATAGATGCTTACGGGGCGGTTAGGCGGGCCAGCGACATGACCAGCCCGGAGATGAACATTCCGGCATACGTGGACAGCGGCAGCAGGCTTAACATTCGGGCTGCCATGGACCTGGCAAGGACTTCGGTAATGGAGAGTCCGGATAATCTGGAGTGGGGTATAACGTTCCCCGACTACTTCGCAGCACCGAACAACATCAGTATCACTACTGGTATCAATGCGGAAACCGTGATAACGTGGGATGAGCCCTATAAGGAGAATGGAGAATGGCATCTTGACATACACGTTGAGATATCGGGCGGGGTCGGCGATCTTGTAGAGGTGGCTCCAGAGCTAGTATTCTTCACAACCGCGCCTCACGTGGGCCAGGCACAGCAATTCACTTTCCTGATGAACACGTCCGTGAATGGGATATTTTCGCCAGAGAGAACAAGCACCATGGTGGTGGGAGATGATGCTGAATACAAACCGGACCTTACCATTACACCAAATGACATCACATTCTCGGAAAATCCCGCCAGTACCGGCCAGGAGATCGTAATATATGCAAATGTGACCAATGTGGGTCTCAGTGACACCCATGGTGTGATAGTGGAATTTTACGACGGCAATCCGGCAAGCGGAATACTGATAGGCTCAAATGATATCGACGTGCCCAGGGAGAGCACGCGTCAGGCCAATGTGGAATGGGTGACCACTTCGGGAACCCTGCATAATATATTCGTGGCGGTGGACCCTGAAGACATTATCGATGAGACATTCGAGAACAACAATACCGCCTCTAAACCCCTTGCGGTGCTGGGAGGTATTAACCGGGAGCCCACATCCAGTTTTACAGCGAAACCGAATCCTGCGGACGTCAACGAGGTGGTGTCCTTCAAAGGGCACAACTCCAACGATCCCGACGGTACCGTTACCGAGTGGAAGTTCTTCTTCGGCGACGGAACCGACAGCGGCTGGTTACCCGTGAGTTATACCGACCACAGTTACCCGGTTGCGGGGACTTATTCCGCCTCTCTTGTGGTAAAAGACAACGGGGGTAAGGAAAGTACCAATAACGACAGCAAGATAATTACGGTAAAGGAACTTGCAGGCGGTAACATGGGCTTTTACCTGATTAGTGAAACCAATCTTTCGTTGTCAAGGCCGGAAGGAATAATGGAGCATACCCGCCCTTGTCCCGACGGTTATACTCCCTTTCCCTTCCCGGGAAGCCCGGTGGGAAGGGTGGAATACCGCGAAATAGGTACATGGCAGACCTCCTTCCCCCTTGATACGAGGGAACTGGTGGAAAGAGGCACAGTTACCTTCTGGATCCGAAATGTCAATGACGGTCAAGGCTATAACGCTCAATTCAGGACAATAGTGAGGGTGAACGGGGAAATACTGATAGAAAATGAGACTGACGAGAGACAAGTAGAGCCGGGGAGCCCGCCGTTGGAGATCGAGATACACGACGAAGTGTCCGATTTCGAATTGAAATATCGTTCTACAGTCGAGATAAGCCTAGAGGTGAAAGTGAACGGAAACGGGCTCGAACTGGTTTACGGTGCCCAGAAATATCCTTCGGGGTTTACCACAAAATACCTGCCTGTGAAAAACAATGCACCGAAGATCATAGATGCCCCGGATGTTCAAGGGTGGGTGGATGATGAGATAGTTTTCATCGTAAATGCCGAGGATGGACACGGGGAAATAGTTAGCTACCGCTGGGACGTGGATAACGATCTTGAATGGGATATTGAGACTGTGGCCAATGAGACAACATTCATTTTCGAGATAGCCGACGAGTACCGCATAAACGTCATTGTGGTAGATGATGACGGGGCCACAACTACGGATCATTTTACAGCTTTCATCAATGCCGTGGGGGAAAGCCTCCCACCGGAGGTTCTAATAGAGTTCCCGGGGAATGGCACGATCCTCTCGGGAATGACAATGTTCCGGGGCAGCGCAAGTGATGATCGGGGTATCGTGAACGTCCTTTCCCGCATTGATAACGAACCTTTCGAGCCAATATCCGAGGACGAGACCTGGGAGGTGGAGGTGGACATTGACGATCTGGTGGTGGGTGAACATGTTTTCAGCGTTATGGCAAGGGATACGGACGGCCAGGAGTCCCCGGTGGAAAGTATATTATTTTACGTGGTTTCCACCCACGGGGCTCCATTCATCAAACAAGTGATCCTATTACCGGAGAAGGTTAACAACAGCGGAAAGGGACAGTTCCTTGTTACGGTTTATGTGGATGACCCGGACGGCCCAGAGGACATCGAATCGGTAACTCTCGACCTCGCCGAGATAGGACTGGGTGAGAAGAAATGCGAATTGGAGCGAGTTGGGGTTTACGGGCGCTCCGTTACCATTCCACAGGGGACCCCGCCGGGAACTAGAATCATCTTCGTGACCGTTCGGGACGCCGCAGGTCTTGAAAATAAGACCAATGTCACCGTCACGGTGGTTGAGATGAATCATCCCCCGTATATAGAGGACCTGACCGAGGAAAAAAGAATCTCTCTGGGTAAACCTGCCGTACTAAGGATAATGGTCAGAGTAACGGATGAGAACGGTAAGGGAGATATTTCCAGTGTACGCATAGACCTCACCCCATTGGAGGATGATAGCATCAGGTATCTCAACGACGACGGGGTTTTCGGCGATGATATTGAAGGTGATGGGATCTACACACTGGAGTACAAGGTTCCCAAAAATGCACCCTCGGGTACAAAGAGGTTCGTCATCACGGCGGAGGACCAGGGCGGCGAGGTGGCTTATCGTGACGTTTCGATCACATTCAGCAAACCTAATTCGGGTGATGCGGGTAAAGCCGCCAACTCCGAATTTTACGATGAACCGATATTTTTTATTGGTGTCATTTTGGCAGCCGTTCTTGTGATACTCTATATTTCAACAAGGAAATTTCGAAAATAGGACTGGGAACACGTTTTCCATTTCCTTTTTGCTCCGAAAAGGGTTTTTTCATCTATTTTCACCCATAAGCTCTATGAATCGAATATTGGAACTTTCCGAACATATTCTTTCATGACATTCTGCATATTCACAAATTCCAGTCCAAGATACCGAACGGTCTCCTTTATGGGCTCGTGACCCATCAAATGAGATATACATAAGGGGGCAAACCTCCCTATTATGAACGTTAATACAATCAGAGTAAGGGAAGGCCTAGCCAGGGGGTAGCGATATACCATCTATCTCATTTGAGATTGCTTTAACGCTTCGACGTACACAGTAAATCCACAATCAAATTTCACATTAAACGATGTAAGCAGGAAGTTCTATGATCAATAAATGCATTTCAATAATCCAAACCTATTTCTAAGATCCCTTCTAGGAGACTGGCCAGCATTACGCCTTCCACATTCGTTTCCTCTGATGAGACGAAACCTGTACTTTTTCGCAGATGCTTTCCCACAGGGACCCGGTTCCGCATTGATTGAATGGACCTTTTGGGTTTTGCATCAGAACTGGTTTTCGTGTACTCTAGCATGTAGCCCACCATTCCTTCACACAGACCTTCCTTGGTCTGTCCGTGGGAAGATGAAATTATCTCCTTGAGCATTCCCACCTCCCCGGCGTCGAACCAGAGGCCGTTGCAGGTCTTGCACCAGTCTACGACTATCCCAGCGTCTTTAAGGATATCCATGGGGAGTTGGCAGTGGGGGCAATGGAGAATGTCTACGGGCTTTTTGGTGAGTACGACCACATTATCATCTTTGAGGCGGAGAGCCATGCTCATGCAGATATTTTTCTGAGCCAGTTCAAGGACCTGGCGAGAATTCTGGTGAGGAGCGCCACGGAAGCGAAAAACCTACGATGGACCAGCTTTTAAGCAGGTTCCAGCCTGGCCAGTTCCACTTCGGCCACTTCTTCTATTTCTGTTTCTCGTTACCTTTGAGTTTTCGCCGTATTATCACTGCCCAGATGGATCCCGCGAGAATTATGCCAACAATAAAAATGAGGATTAAAATATCGATCTTACGGGCTGACCGTTCAGAGGAGCCCTCGTTCTCCATCCCGTTACCAGCAGAATTCGTCTCGTTTACCCGGAGTAATAATTCCTTTTGAAGGTAAAGCCCCGTCAACTCGATCTCTGCTGTCACCGTATATACACCTGCACTTTGCGGTATAAAGCTCCAAATCGTACCGTTCCCCCCTGTAATGTTCAGACCGGGTTTTTCCGTAAAAACCAAATACCATTTCCGGGAACCTCGTCCAGGAATGATGGTGCGATCAACGAAAGATAAACTGTTTCATTGACCCTGACAGGTCCCGCGTTGGATACTACGATGGACCATGCCGCATCCCAATCCTCGAAAGGTATCGCAGTGATATTACGTGCGAACTCATATTTTAGCCCGCGCGCGGTAAGTATAAGCAGATAAAGTCGGTAAACAGCAGCTTTTGTGAAGTTGAGCAGCAGTTCGGGCGAGTGGTAAATGACGGAATTTTCTTCCAAAGACACGATCCAGGTGTAATTGACCGGAGGGTCGTTCCCCCATGAGAGATTGGCCCGACACCTGACGGGGGTCTTCGTTCCCACAACACCTGTTACCAATATCCCACCAGTCACGGGATCCGGAGTAATATTCTCAAGGACTTGTATGAGGCCCTTCAGTCTGGTTACAGCCGGTGGATCGAGATAAGCGCCTCCGTCGGACAGGTTCAGATGGATCAAAAAGGAACCGGGACTCTTGAATGTGGTGAGAAAAATGGGGAAAGCGGAACGGGAGAATTCACAGTTCGCTGCAAGATACGGGAAGGTGGCATTATATGGATCGCTCTCGCCGGTGACGTTGAAAAGCCACCATTCATAGTACAGTTCGCCTCCCTCGGGGTCATAAGGAGATTCAGCCGATATTCTTACGTTCTCACCGGTCAACACTGTACGATTCTTGAGAGTACCGGCGGAAGGAGGGTGATTGGTGGGCGCGTCTTCAAGTGAAAATGTGAAGACGGGCGAGATAACCCGGCTTTCGTTCTCATCCTCTAAAGATACTTTCCAATAATATTGTTCTCCGGCAGATATATACCCTTCTGCGATCCGGGTATGGATCGGCCCCCCCGAAGCATTGAGCTCTCGGTAAACCGTGTTCCACTCTCCCGCTCCTTTCATTGTGGCATTTGCCAGATAAATTTCCACATCCAGCAGGTCCCCATCCCGGTCTTCGGGAAGGACTGAAAGAAAAAGATCGGTAGCGTTCCAGTGTAATAATGAACCGTTTTCGGGCTCCGGCAGCGTCACAGTTGGTTCATAATTTATATCAACATAGAAGGAAGAAAATTCAGGATTGTAGGTCCCCTTTATCTCTCCGTCATCGGGTACGACCCACCATTGGTACCAGGTGGCATCTTCCAGTTCTGGGGCAAAAGTATGATTATCCCCGGACCTCAGTGGAGACGACATTGCAGGGGTTGCGTTACCTATTTGCTTCCAGAATATCTCACCAGTAGTATTGTTTCCGTCATGGTCATGGATCTTGAACTCCACAGTGGGAGTGAGAATTTCAAAGCTGGAGCCGTTTTCAGTAATGAGGTATGCCGTAGGAGGCCGGTTACCGGCATGACTCACGTTGTTCGTCAAGTATATCTCGCTATTATCACCAGTTCCGTTCTCGCTCGCAAACACTACCCACAGCCTTCCGTCCGAAGCAGCAAGGGTGGAGGGAAAAGCATCTCTATCTGTTTTCGGGGTGAGCAGGTATTCTCCGCCCCACGTGGACCCGTTGTCCTCGGATGTGATATAAAAAATGTCCCCGTTCGCCGAGCCGTCATGGGTTCGGTCGCTTGTATAGAAAAGATATAGTTTTCCGTCATGGTCTCCCAGGGCCGGTCCCCCAGCGTCAAAATTATTGCCCTCGACCAGCATCACCGGTTCGGTCCATCCGACCCAGCTGGGAGAGCTGGTGCCCCAGATACTGCTCTTTCCATCCGATACCTGCGACCATACCGTCCATAGAATACCATCTGCGGTCTGGGTGTTGTAAATTTCCCCCGCTGTCCCTGTTCCGTTCGAAAGACGGGTAGGAGTATTGAAACTCACGCCGTTGTCCACCGAATAACAAAAGTATGCTCCCCCTTGATCCCCATCCGCACCGAAAACGCACCACAGCGTCCCGTAGCGGGTGCGAAACAATCTAGGTGAGCTCAACTTGCTCCCCGGGAGATACATTGTCAATTCTTGCACTCCTTCCCAAGTGATTCCGCTATCTTGGGATCTTCGATAGTAGATACGGCTCGAACCTCCATCATCGCTTACGTAAGCCATGAACCACGTGCCATCCTTTGTCTGGGTTAATGTGGGCGAACTTGAATTAGCATTTCCGCTTGAAAGTGTTTTTCCCCCTTCCCAACCAATTCCGCGATCCGTGCTGCGCTTGTATAATATCTGAGATCCATTCCCCGTTGTTTCTTCCCACACAAGGCACAACTCCCCCCCGGACAGCTCGGCGAGATGAGGATTACCGCTTTCGTTTCCTGATGAGGTCGCCTGGGTGAGATCATGGACCACATTGGGAAGTTCCAGCTCCGGTCTCGGGAGGCTGTAATAATCGAATATTCCGTAAACCAGGCCCCTGGCGGCATCCTCCTTGAAACTATTCTGATGCAGTAGGAGATTGTCATCATAATTATCATGGAATGCAACCTCCACAAGAGAGGCCGGCATGTCTGTTTCCCGCAGGACCGACAACGAAAACCCCGACATGTCCTCGTCCTTCCACACGCCCCGGTCGAGAATACCGCACTGGGTGACCACGGGTGGATGGATCTTGTCCGCCAGAGCCCGGTCATTGGCGGGTGAGCCACCACCGGATCCCGCATCCTGCCCACCCCAAAGGGTCATGGTACCCCTTGCCGAGCCGCCGCCTGCATTTGTATGGATCGAGATGAATATGTCGCCGCTCACCATGTTTGCATAGTCCGATCTAATGGTAAGGTCCTGGTTTCGGGAGCCCATGCCGGTGTATCCCATTGCTGAACGCAGATGACACCACGCGCCTTCCTGCCATTTCGGTTGTCCCGAAATACCATTTCCGGCATTCTTGTCCAGTTCCCGCGTGACAAAAATGTCGGCTCCCGTGTGATCACTGAGGTACCTGTGAAGATATGATGTAATCTCAACAGTCAGTTCATCCTCGACTATACCCCAGCAGTAAGGACGTTGATAATTCCAGTTACCGTTGTCATAGTACAGGCCGTGACCGGGATCGATCACTATCTTTTTTCCTTCAAGGGGAAGGGCTCGATCCGTAGCAGTTTGGCTCGGCTCACAGGCTTCAGGATTGATTGTAGGTAACAATGACTGCACCAGAAGCATGACCAGTACAGCCCCGATGAAAATTCGAGTTTTCGACGAACCCATATTTTCAAGAATGGCCTCTATCTTATAAAAATTAAACGAAAAGAAAAAAAACGTTAAATCATTTAAACGGCTCCGTATAGAAAACACTGAGGGCTGATAGTGAACGGTTCAGTAGAGCGGCGCAAGCGGGTGCCGATGATCATTAAAAAATTTTTCATGATCTCAGTGCTATTCCTTATTCTTTTAACAACGGCAAACGTGTCCGCCCAGAGAAATAGTGATTGTTCCTCTTGTCATTCTATCCCGGACCCAAGTGACGGGTATGTTTATGACACACCGGTGGTTTTTATCAACGTACCGTTATTCGTCGATCTTGACGAGGATTTTATAATCGAAGCCGGGGTTGATTTTAACGAATACGAGATTAAGGAACTTAGCTTGACCATTGCCCAAGATCAGGAAATTTTAAAATTTGAAAATACAAAAATAAAATCCACCGGCATTGATGAAAGGACGTCCTTTACCTTTAAGGCCACAACCATAAAATTGGGTGTATGTAAAATATCGATCACGGCTAAATTAAAGGTCTACTTTGATCATGTGGCCGGGGATGATGAGGACTACTGAGAGGAGTCAGTTGTAAAATATGGCCTTGTATCCGTGGGACCCACATATCTCGAGCCGTCCTCTTGGAATGTTTTATTAAATGAGAATGGTGGGGAAATATCCCTTACCGCGGTTGAAGATATTACCGATTTAAAGATAATCGCGCCCTCCTCTCTGGCAGTATCGCCCACGGAAAATAATTCATTGAGCAAGGGCAGCAGTCTTACAATTTCATTGAGTCCAGTTGAAAATGAGAAGATCGATGATAATATAATTGTTACGTGGAAGCGAAAAGGTACGCCTTATGCCTTGACCATTGATGTAATATATAATCCGAAAACTGAAGGGGAGACCGATTACCATTCATGGGTCGGTAGAGTTACGGGAATTTCCTCTATTATTTTGCTTTTATTGTCTATGATACTGGGAGGTATGTGGAATACAAAGGGTATCTTGAAGCGGATGATCAAGTCTGGTACCAGGATAAAATTCCATTGCGCTATTTCATGGTTCCTGTTCGGTTTGGCCCTTTATCACGGACTT
The DNA here is from genome assembly GCA_030740765.1 of Thermoplasmatota archaeon. Taxonomy (GTDB): domain Archaea; phylum Thermoplasmatota; class Penumbrarchaeia; order JASLWR01; family JASLWR01; genus JASLWR01. The sequence goes on along the minus strand of JASLWR010000055.1, from coordinate 6,291 downwards.
ACTCTGTTGGTATCCCCTTATTCAAAAAAATTATGGAATCCGTGGATAGTCCTTGGCGAGATCGGAGCACTGTCAATGATAGTGGTAAGTCTCACTGGCAGCTTTAAGAAATTCACGATAAAGTTGATGGGGGCCAGGAAATGGAGAGGTTTTCACCTGTTTGCCACATTTGTCGCTTTGGTACTGGGTTCGATTCATGGAATTCACCTGGGAACCGATCTAGCGTTCATCAGGGATAATGCAATATTAAATAAATTTATAATTGTATTATTGGCTATCGGAGTGGTCATATCATTTATTTTATTTATTTTAAAGGGGAAGAAAAACCAGGAAAAGGCAGCCGCTGGCGGCGAACCATTGGATGCGAAAAAGGCAACACATTATCAACATGATTTCTCTGGTGGCGGTCCCCGGGATGATTATAATTGGAATACGAAAGATAGCAGCGATTATTATGGGGACGATTATTATGATTATCCGGATTTAACAAATAAACGACGTAGGACCGATTATTACGATGATTATAACAGGAATAAAAACTCACCAGAACGGGATTTTGAAAACATACGACGCAATGATAGTGGGGATTATATGGATGAAAGGCCCGAATGGCCAGAATCCGAAACACATTCGGAACATATCAATAAAAGGGGAGCCAGAAATAGACCGCCGAGGAGAAGTGGAAGATGAAGGGAGCGTCTGGGAATAACGAGATAAATGGATTCACGGATTTTGACTTTTGTGAGGATCGATTTTTAAAATTTTTGGAATTTTTTTTGTCATCAGGTTTTTCGAATTGATTCCTACGACTGACACATAATGGGAACAAAATAACTGTTTATAATTAAATCACCATAAGATTTATATGATGCTTTTATAATATTGTTTACACTAGGTGTAAACAACTTTTCACCCCTTAAAAAAAATTTATGACCTTAAGGGAGGTTGTAAGTGAAAGAGATAATAAAAAAAAGGACATTAAAGGTGGTGGGGATGACTTGCGAGGGATGTGTAAGCAGGATAAATGAAACATTATCGAAGATCGACGGTGTAAAAAAAGTTAGAATCAAGAAAATGGGCTGTGTTTACGTGGAATACGATCTGATGAAGGTTTCCATCAAAGGAATCGAGCCCCGGTTATTCGAGATGGGATACGGAATATCAAAAAATATATGGCAAAAAATAAAGACAGGTTGGATTCATTATTCCGAGGATACGGAGTATGAAAATATGAATTTACCGGCACCCCCCTGCTGCTCAAAACCTCCGAGAACTTGAAAAACAAATAAATGGTACATAGATACATAAAAATGGAGAGAATGAATCAAAACCTATATGGGCTTTATTTCCATACGGGTTTTGCATAAACACAAAAAGAATGGAGAATAAAATGGCCAAAAAGGATCGGAAGAACGTCAAATTGAAGATATCGGGAATGACCTGTGCCATGTGCTCCAAAGCCGTTGAGAAGGCCCTGTCAGGCCTGGATGGAGTTCAGGGAGCAGAGGTAAATCTGGGGAATGAAACGGCCAGTTTGGATTTTGATCCCGGAAAAGTCAATATTGCGGAAATGGAAACGGCGGTCAAGGATGCCGGTTACAATGTCGTGAACAGTAAGACGACCATAAAGATCGGTGGTATGACCTGTGTCATGTGCGTGAGGGCCGTCGAGAAGGCCGTTGGCGAGCTGGACAGTGTTACGGAAGTAAGCGTCAATCTCACTGCCGAAAAAGCATATATTTCGTACAATTCCGAACTTACCGGAATTCAAGATATGAAGAGAGCGGTGGAGGGGGCCGGTTACAAATTCCTGGGAGTTGATGGCGAGGATCAAGGGGATGCCGAGAAGGAAATGAGGGAAGCTGAACTGAAATGGAAGATGATACGATTTATTGTGGGTTTTGCCCTGGCCGCTCCCATGATGGTGCTAATGTATTTAATGAAACTTGATATAATTGTGCTAAAACCCCCCATTCCCCTGGGCTACATATACCTGATCATAACGACTCCGGCATTCATTTTCGTCAGCTACCCGATATTTGTGGGAGCTTTCAAGGCTTTGAAGAACAAAAATCTCGACATGAACGTCATGTATTCCATGGGGATAGGTGTTGCATACGTATCCAGTATTCTTGGAACCTTCGAGTTAATTCTCACAAAGAATTTCATGTTCTATGACACGGCCCTGATGCTTGCCGCATTCCTGATGTTGGGGAGGTTCCTGGAAGCCAGGGCCAAGGGACGTACCTCGGAAGCGATAAAGAAACTCATGGGCCTCAGACCCAAGACCGCAACGGTTCTTCGTGGTAATAATGAGATCGAGATAGATATTGATGAGGTGCAGGTAGGTGACATAGTAATAATAAAGCCCGGAGAGAAGATTCCTGTGGACGGTGTGGTGGTCAAGGGAGAGAGCTATGTCGATGAATCCATGATAACAGGCGAGCCGATTCCTCCCCTGAGAACGATAGGAAATAATGTTATCGGCGGCACCTTGAACAAAAATAGTGTTCTGAGAGTGGAGGCGGGAAAGGTGGGAAAGGAAACGATGCTCGCTCAGATAATCCAATTGGTAGAGGATGCCCAGGGGTCAAGACCCCCCGTGCAAAGGCTTGCGGACAAGGTCGTAACCTTCTTTATCCCTGTAATTCTCTTAATTGCAATACTGTCATTCATCGGATGGTTCTTATTGGCAGGTGAGTCGCTTCTCTTTTCCCTTACGGTTTTGATATCCATTCTTGTCGTCGCCTGTCCCTGCGCCCTGGGTCTTGCGACCCCCACGGCTGTTACGGTGGGGATCGGGAGGGGGGCGGAACTGGGTATCCTGATAAAGAACGGCGAGGCGCTCCAGGTCTCCGAGAAACTTACTTCCATTCTTTTCGATAAGACCGGGACTCTTACACAGGGAAAACCCGAGGTCACGGATATCTATCCGATCGGTATGGATGAAAAAGAATTGATACTGATGGCCGCAAGCGTGGAGAGAAACTCCCAGCATCCGTTGGGGGATGCAGTCGTGAAAAAGGCAAAGAAAAATCAGATTAAATTGAAAGAGATTTCTGATTTTGATACGTTCGGCGGAAAGGGGATTACGGCGAAAATAGACAAAAGGGAAATTATCATAGGAAATAGAGCGCTTTTCGAAGAGAGAAACATATCCTACAAAAATGAGACGAAAAAAATACTTGGTCTTGAGAATCAGGGCAAGACAGTAATATTGATCGCCCGCGACAGCAAGTTATGCGGTATTATCGCCATAGCGGACACGTTGAAGAAAACTACCAAGGATGCCATAAAGGAACTCAAGAACATGAAGCTAAAGGTCTATATGATCACGGGGGACAATAAAAGGACTGCGAATGCCATCGCTAAACAGATTGGTATCAAAAACATCCTGGCGGAGGTTCTTCCACAGGATAAAGCGAGAGAGGTCAGGGAACTTCAGAAAAAGGGCGAACTCGTCGCATTTGTGGGTGATGGGATCAATGACGCACCTGCATTGGCGCAGGCCGACGTTGGGATCGCCATGGGAGGTGGGACCGATGTTGCCATGGAAAGCGGCGATATAGTACTAATCAAGGATGACATCATGGATGCTGTTTCGGGGATCCGATTGAGCAAGAAGGTGATGGGCCGAATAAAACAGAATCTTTTCTGGGCCTTTGCCTACAATACCGCCCTGGTTCCCCTGGCGGCGGGTGGGTTGCACCTGCTTTTTGGAATTACATTTCCACCGGAACTCGCCGGCGGCGCCATGGCAATGAGCTCGGTAACTGTAGTTACGCTTTCGTTGATGCTTAAAAAATATACTCCCCCCTCGGCTTCGAACAAGAACAATAGGCAATAATAAATTGAGTTGAACCTTTCATGAAATGGAAAATTATTCTGTTACTTTCGGTATTGATCGGCGCAATATTGGCGGTTGCGGGTTGTCTGGACCTGACAGATCAGGATGCGGATACGGGTGAGGATGAGAGTTATGAGATGATGGAGGGTATGGACTTTGCGGAATCGGGCTACTCCGGGGACCCGCAGAACGGAAATGAACCTTCACTCCAAACGTTGGATTTGGAATTGATGGAAGGAATGCTGGCCGAGATCAGGTTCACCCTTACGTGGATTGATGACGAACCGGAGTCAGATCCTGATGAGTTCAATCTGGAGGTCAGCGGAATTGTAGGCGGCAGCGAAAAGTCCTTTACCACTGCCGGCTCCTCGGGAGAGCTCGATATAGTGGTGACGATGGATGGTTTTTCAATCGAGACATATGACGGAGACCCGGAGGGATTGTTGGGCAGCTCCTGGAAAGTGTCAGTATCAGTGCTTTCCTGCGGTTCGAAACCCCTTTTGCCCATTGGTCCCGGTATCTTTCTAAATGACCCTGACGTGGGAAATGCATGGGAACTTAAAGTTGGGAACCGGCATTTAATGAAAACTTCAAGGGATACGGTTGACAAAGCTCCCGATTTCACGTTCACGGATACCGACGGGAATAAGATTTCCTTATCGGATTTAACTGACAGAATAGTAATTTTAGACCTGATGATGAACTGCCCCACATGTGAGGAACAGATCAGTCATCTCAAGGAAGTTCACAAGAGTTTTGGGAACCAGATAATTATCATATCCGTGGATATCGATCCCAGTGATACGGAGGAAGATGTGAGACAGATAAAGGAAAAACACAACGCCGATTGGATATTTGCAAGAGACACTGACAATCTTATTGGGAAGTATAAGGTCACAGGAATGAGGAAACTTTTTGTCATCAACTATGACGGAGCAATAACATTTACATCGGAAAAAGTAGTGGCCACGGAGGGATTGGAAAAAAAAGTAAATGGTGCCATGGAAGGACAAACCGGGATAGTGATGGGAGGATTGTCTTCGAGTATTTTTCTAATTGCCTTCATAACGGGTATAACGGCCTTCTTCGCTCCCTGCGCTTTCCCCATGCTACCGGGTTATATCACCTATTACGTCAGTATCGACGAAAATAAAGAAAATGAGGATGCGCCACCGCGTCAAAGGTCAAAGCGGGATGTTTTATTCAAAGGGCTTTTAACAGGAACCGTGACTGCACTGGGTATCGCTTCGATATATATCATCTTTGGATTGCTCTTATCGATATTTGGAATTTCTATAATGTTCGCCATTGATTTCCTTGCTCCGATAATCGGGGTTCTGGTTATCCTGATAGGAATTATATTCGTTATTGGATACCATGATTATTTCGGAATTTACTTCAATCGGGCAAAACGGACCCTTGGACTTGAATCCCTTGGTAATAGAATGAATCTGCGAAATAGATTCAAATTCTTGGCGAGGGACGGTAAGGAAGAGAGAAGCGGTTACCGTGGTCTTTTCTACTACGGTATGGGATACGCGGCAGCTTCCACCGCTTGCCACGGGATCGCCTTTATCTCCATCGTTCTCGTGGGACTCGCCTCCAACGGATTTGTCGGCTCCATTACGGCTACAATCCTCTGGATACTGGGGATGGTGATGATCATGATACTTGTCACGGTCATACTCGCTTTCGCCAGGAAAGGTTTTATAACGTTTATCACAAAGAATATCGGAAAGATCAACCGGATCACGGGAGTTTTCCTGATCCTGGCCGGTGTCGTGATAATAATCTATGAATACACCGTCTGATTGCTGGCGTTCTTTCCAGTCTGATGTCGTCTTGTGAGATATGGGAAATTCACTAAGATATAGAAAAAATCGGTGATCAAATGATGTTGTTTGGCGTAAAAGGTGAAAAAATTCTACTTAAAATAGATGGTATGACATGCGGCCATTGTGTGATGAGGGTCGAGAAAATACTGAACGGCCTGGAAGGAGTAAAGAGGGCCCGTGTCTCGCTGAAAAAGAACCGTGCCGAAATCATATATGACGATAAGAAGACCACCGTTGAGATCATGAAAAATGCCGTAATAGAGGCAGGTTATAATATAGATGAATAGGGGGACGAACGAACGGCTGGCGGACGCGGAAACGATACTAATGAAAATCGAATCATGTGTCGAAATATTAGCAATATTTAAAAGGCATGAAGTTCATATATTTTCAAAGTGAAGGGAGAATCGAACTATGAAGGCAATCGAAGCAACAGGAACCGTTGACGACGAGCGACTGCTTCATTTGGATATGCCCGTCCCGTTCCCCGTATCAATGAAGGTACGTGTAATCCTATTATATCCGGAGGAGGATGAGGAATGGGATGAAGAGCAATGGATCAAAGCAGGGGTTGCCAATCCGGTTTTCGAGTTTTTGAAAGATCCCGCC
>JASLWR010000054.1 GCA_030740765.1 Thermoplasmatota archaeon | reverse complement strand
ACTTTTTTTGTAGAGCAATAAGGGAAAGGGGCTGATCACGGTATTTTCGAGAATTCTTCAAGGCTTCCCGCCAACAATGTTTTATTAGTCCTCTTTTGTCTCCCAAGCTCATCGAAAGGAAGTTCTCCATAATCATGGCCCGGATATACTATTAGATGATCCGGAAGAGTTTTTATTTTGTTGTTTAGGGAATCGAACATATCTTTTAGGCTCCCCCCTTCCAGATCACATCTGCCACAATCTCCCATAAATAGGGTGTCGCCGGTGATCAGTGCCTTGTTGCCAACCAGTATACATATACCTCCAGGGGTGTGACCTGGCGTCAGAATGAATTTCAATTTTATATCGCCAAGTTCGATATTATCTCCATCCTCCACCAGGATGTTGGTATCGTAGGTCAACATTCGCGAATCCACGCGGCTAGTGATGATCTTTGCGTCGGTTTCCCCCCTTATCGTTTCACTTTCTGCGGAATGGTCCCCATGATGATGCGTGTTTATAATGTAAACAAGTTCCAATACGTTGTCATCAATGAAACGCAGGGGTCCGGTTCCATCAAATCCTGGGTCCACCATTGCAGCTTTTTTTGATACACTGCAGTATATCACATAGGAAAAGTTGTTGAGACCGGTCTTTATCTGTTTTAAGGGCATTGTTTTCACCTTTGGGACGTGTATAATTCAAGGGAACTGATCTGAAATAAAAATGATTTGGCATAATTTATATGAAAATATCATCAATTCATGTTCAATATTTCGAACGATATAATAATTTTGAACGAACAACAATCTTTATGTGTTTATATTTCCATATCCTCTCAACTTGAGATAGAGCTGGTGAGAAACGATGGACAAGGTGTCAGAACACCCAGGTGGGATTGTTATTTCAGTAAATCGTATTATCGCAATCATTATTAGTCTAATGTTTATTTTCCCACCCCTGATCTACCAATCCCATGCACAAATCGGTGGGGTCGAGCTCGAACCCACTCGTCTGGAAACCCCGACCCCTTCACCGGATCACGAAGGAGATTCCGTTCAAACTTTACCCGATACTGAAAATTCAAGGGCCGCCCCCGCATCCCGCGAGGAGTACGATTCTTTTCTGAATTACAGCGACGTGGTTTTAATAGTAAACGACGACTCCCAAATGTCTAAGGATATCGCCGATTATTTTGTGTCGCAGCGTAACTTTCCCCAGGGGAATATAATAAATATCTCCGCACCTGCCGGGGAGACTGTCAGCCGCGCGCAATTCGACGAGTTCAGACTCCAGATAGAGGACAACATCACACGTCGCGGTCTCACAACCACGATAAATTACATTCTTACCACCAAAGGAGTCCCTTTGAGGATCTCCGGTTCCGGTGACTACAAAGCCAGTGTGGATTCCGAATTGGCCCTGATACTGGGTCCGAACCAAAATTCCATTGGTAACTTTCGATGGCTGATAAATCCCTTTTTCAACAAGGAGGGTGCCTTCGACTCCCAGAAGTATGGGATGTACCTCGTCAACCGTCTAACCGCCTATACCTTCGATGAGGTAAAAGGTATAATCGACAAGGCCACTGTATCCCTCAATATCACGGGAAAGTTCATTCTGGACTTGGACCCCGGGAAGGATGGCTCGCCTGGGTACAAGGTGGGTAACGACTGGCTGAGGGCCGCAAACGCCATCCTTACGCCCAGAGGATACGATATCATTCACGACGAGACAAACACCTTCATCAATAATATCACGGGAGTGGCGGGATACTCTTCATGGGGGTCCAACGACGGCCACTGGTTCAGTGACCTGCTGGCCAATTCGGACATGGAGAGCGATTCGGATGGCAACGATATCCCAAATAGTTGGTACCCTGTCACCGGTGGGGCCGGAACGGTGGCAAGGACTGACGAGGATGCTTATCGAAACAGTTATTCGGTTAAGATAGACCGACCGGCCCAAGTGGATGACTATACGGCTGTTTTTCAGAACTTCACAGTGGAACCCGACTCGCGATACTATCTCTCCGGTTATGCTAACCTCTCCAGTGTCAGCGGAGGCGGCAGTGCCCATCTCCGGATACGGGCGCATAATGCTCAGGACGAGATCGTATGGATGAAGAACGGTACCACGAAAACCGGAACCACCAATGCTTGGACCTCCATGGGCCAGATCGTCTTCGAGCCCATTGAAGGCGTTCGAAAAATATCGGTTGGCAGTGTGCTGTACAAGTCGTCAGGAACGGTTTATTTTGATTATATTCGCTTGAATGAGATACGCCCCCACCTCCGCTTCGTCCCCGGGGCCATTGCGGAGACCTTCGTTTCCACCGGCGGTCGCAGCTTCAATTATCCCACCAGCTACGGCCAATCCCTGGTTGCAGACCTCTTGAGAGAGGGCGTTACCGGTGTGAAGGGATATACATGGGAGCCGTACCTGTCTGCAATATCTCACCCCGATATTCTCTTCGACCGCTATACTACCGGACACAATCTCGCAGAATCTTTCTGGGCCGGTTCCAACTTCGTTTCCTGGATGGGGACAGTTGTAGGAGATCCCAAGTGCGCTCCGTATCTAATGAACAAGGCGGATCTCTCGATCAGGGATGTCTTCATTTCGGATGAAAATCCAAGCCAGTTCGACGATATATTTATCAATGTAACGATTAAGAACAAGGGAGCTGCGGATGCACCCACCTTCCTCGTATCTCTTAAGAACGGGAGCGCTGACGGTGAGATACTCCTATCGAAGTATGTGGAGTTCGGTTCAGACGATTTCGCAACAGTGTCATTCTCACTTGCCCTTGATGATATGGGTGGCTCTAACCGCTTTGTAATCATGGTGGATTCCGCCAATGTCGTTATGGAAATATTCGAGGACAACAATATCGAAACAATTGATCTGTACGTGAATTCATTACCTTGGGCAAACGTCCCTCTCCCGGTGATCACAGTATATGAGGATTCGGGCAACGGCAGCCTCGACCTGTCAGGGGATTATTTTTTAGACATTGAATCAAACGAGCTTTACTACAACGCAGTCCTTTTGGACCCTTCTGAAGACGAAGAACGCAACGTCAATCTTGAGACCGACGAAGATGTACTGAAAATTTTCATATTGAACAACTATACCGATAAACACGTGTCCATCAGGATATACTGCAACGATAGGCTTCCCATTGCTCAGCGGATCTACCAGGACACCTACATAATCATCTCCCCTGTAAACGACCCTCCTTTCGTTATCGAGCATCCGGTTCCCATGTTTCTTGCGGAGGATACATATGCCGTATACGACCAGAGTCTCGAAGAGATATTCGATGACATCGACTCGGAGGAACTTTTTTACGCTCTCGAAGTTGACCCTATTCAAAATCATTCAGAGGAACTGGGCGGTATGGTTAATATTTATCTTGATACCAATTATATAGTGGTGGATGCTGGCGGTGATTTTTTTGGAAATATCACAGTCCGGGTCTACTGCTCGGACTCTGTCATAAATACTACCGAGGAGCTCCCCTACGCAGATTTAATCGTTATCGTATCGCCCGTAAATGATCCTCCGCACTTCCTGCTGAACGAGATCGGGATACGCGTTCCTGAGGATTCGAGTGATTATCTTGTCCTGAATCTCTCGGAAATACTTTTCGATGTGGACAACGATTTTACTGAGCTCATCACAGAAAAAGTGGATATCATCCCTATAGATTCGGGATATGCCGTTGTGGATAATTGGACTCTTGCCATCACTCTACAGGATAATTACACTGATTCCCTTACAATCGAAGTGGAGGTCTCCGACGGCATGTACTCCGATACCTGTTATATCGATATAGATGTGACGTCTGTGAACGATCCTCCCGCTATATTAATTGATAAACTTGATGATCAGGGGGATGGAAACGTTAGTGTTGAATATTCGTTCTTTGATAGCGACTCGCTTGCAAACCTGATGAAGTTGAATATTAGTGTTGATGGGAACCAGACATACACCAGTAATTACCTCAAGCTACAACCGCTGGGTGTGGATCGTTATGGTGGGACTTTCATAATGAATACTCATGAGTTGAATCTATCTGCCGGGTCCCACACCTTGAAGCTTACTCTCATCGACAACGGAACTGTGGAAGGTCATGCAGAAATGGTTTTTCAAGTGGAGCGTGCCGACGATCAAAGTGGAAGCGATCCTGAGGATGATGACGGTGGGATAAACGAGACGAATGGGAATGAAAGCGATGATGATGATGACGGAAGCGAGATAATGGGCGAGGGAGGTTTATCGCCTACAACGCTTCAATGTATAATCGTATTGTTCATTGCCGCAGCTTTGGCGGTAACACTGATGTTGATCTACCTTTCCCGGAAAAAGAAAAGGGATCGCGAACTTGCGAAGGTCGAGAAGGAAGAAAAATGGAAAATGCTTTTTGGAGACGGGAGCAACATAGTTCCACCCCCTGCGACCAAAGGAATTGAAACAGTGGAGAATGGCGCAGAGGATGAATTGCCACTGCCTGACGATGAAGACCTGTACGCAGAAAATTGATTTGAAAAGAAGGAAAATTGTTTCGCATGGCAACGAAAGATTATCTTTGGGCGTACTCGAAGGTTGCGCGATTCGAGTATCTGAAAGCCATAATTCCCGCAGTGATATTAGGTATTCTACTGGGCGCAAGAAATTTCCAGGGATTTTCCTCAATCTATATGCTCGCTAGCATTCCCGCGCTTTTCATGACCTACCTTTCCGGGTTCATAGTCAATGCAATTACGGATTACGAGATCGACAAGACTTATGGCACTTACAAGAGCGAGATCCCGAGAGCAGTGGACCGATTCGGCATGCGCGGAATGTGGATATTGCTGCTCTCGCATATCGTGATACCGCTGGCAGTGTCTCTATGGGTGTCATTGAGCGTGCACAAGATCGAATTATTTTTGTTACTTTGCATCGGTTATTTCATGGGAATGGGTTACTCGCTGAAGCCTTTTACGTTCAAGACACGGGGGATATGGCACCCTATCTCCCTTGCATCATGCGCATTTCTTCTGCCTCTCCTTTACATCTATATTCTTGCTTCCCCCGCGATTCATCTTCCCGATCTGGTTATTATAGTGGGATTTTCCACTCTCCATTACGCCCTGACGCTGACGAACCAGGCTGTTGATTACTACGAGGACAAAAAATACAGTGTACACAATCCCACGGTGCTTTGGGGTTTAGAAAAGAGCCTTAACTACACGCTCGTCTTCATGGGAACCGGCCTGGTCATCATGATCACGGGGGTTATTCTGAAGGTCCAAATGGTGGCTGACTTATCTAAATTCGTATCCGAGGGACAGCCGTGGCTGATACCAGGAATGGTCGCGGTGGTTCTGGTATTCTACACCATCCCCCTTAAGGGTGCGAGGGACCTGTTGAAGATAGTGAGGTCGGGTTCCACTGACGCGTCAAAGTCCGCGAGAATGAAGAACAGGATCAAATATTCCGCATGGCACACGTCGGGTATAGCCGGTATCACCATCGTGGTGGTGATAATGTTCGCTGCCCTCAGGTTCTCGCCGGTGTCCGTGGAGTCAAATGACCCTGATGACCTTTTATCCGAATACCCTGATGTGATCATTTCCGACGGAATCACGCGTTCTCTCACTCGTGGCAATTACAGTTACAGCGTCCAGCTGAATTTTTCTATTTCAAACCGCGGAAGAGGGGTGAGAGCGGGAGAACTTTCGCTTCACTTACGCCTCGGGGGAGGTGGGACAATTATCAAAAAGAGCTTCGCCGTTGGAGGGCTTGATAAGAATAGTACTAAAATAATTTCTTGTTTCAGCCCTCTCCCGGACCGATCTAACATATCCGTGGAAGCGGAACTGCTGTATGACAATTACGGGAACGGGGAATATGATGTGGAATTGGACGATCGAAAGTTAGGTTTCGATATATTCGACGTGTATTTCTCCCGGGAGCCGCATATAGAAATGAACAGGATAAGCGGTATAATCACCTTTGATACGGCAATACTGAATCTTGGGAACGACGTAAAAAACCATGACGTTTTGTTATCGGTGAAGGCCGCGCCCTTGCTGAGCCCAAATTTGATCATTTATAACGATTCCTATCACCCTGATAACGACCTTTTCGCCGGGGAGAACTGGACCATGTTGAAGGACATCATCATCGTTCCGCCCTACTATGATCTTGTCGTAACCCTGGAGATCCAATGGAAAACCTATAAGGGGATTCTGATCAGCGACTCCTACAGGAAAGAGATAGTTACATTGATGTATTGAACTCTAAGACTTTTTGGGTTGGTGCTGCGCAGGAGTTTGTTTCTTTTAGAATTCTAAGGGCACTCTACTCGCACCAATATATGAAAGAGGGCGGTGGGAAGCTCGTCGCTAGCCTGCTTACGCTTGACATCAAGAAAGGAACTCGAGATAAGAAGGAAGGCGACCCTGTTGGCTCCCATTTCATCTTGAAATATCAAGATGTTTCTATCCCTGCCGGGACATTACCCGTCAGGCTCCGGCGCATCAAGATGCGCCTGATCCCTCGGCTCGTAAGCCTACGGTCTCTCGTAAGGAGCTTGCTCCTGAGGGTGTCCGCTTTTCTATGCAGACCCCTTTGGGCTCTGCTACACCCTCGCCAAATATGGCTACGGGAGTAGATGTATTTCAATGCATCCGGAGGGTAACGTCCCGAGGATGCAGGTGAATTTCAATTCACCGGAGCAACGCGGGCATCGGAACGCAGTGGTCTCGCCAAACTTTCAAACCAAGCCAGAAGGACTTGGCTTTTCAAGTAAAGACGTACCATACTGGCACGTCAATGTTGACGCGTTTACCGACGCGTCTCACTTGCCCGTACGTTAACTGGCAAGCCATACCAAGACGGGCCAGTAGCCTCCGTCTTGTCAAGTGTATGTAATCGGACTTTTTCCAAACCTCTTATAGAGAATCCCCCCCTTTCTCGCATATTTCTCAATGCGACACCAGTGGATCCGATTGATAATTCGATCGCAGTACATATTTCTCTGGAAGAATACCATTTCCCTGGATTTTATTTGAGGAAGTAGTAAACTTCGGCTTGACCCAACAGTATCACCTTTACCTAACCAATATCATTCATTGAGCTTGTATTGATATCCATATTTATTTTCCACATCTCTTCGTCGTTGAACTTCACCCTGTTCGATTAACTTCCTAAGTGAATGTGTTACGGATACTGTTGATGTATTAACATTCCTACTGATCTCTTTTGATGTAAACCATCTACCCAACCTATATTCTAGGAATTTTGTCACTTCAGCCTGACCCATGAAAACATGATGGGAATAGAAGTTTATAAAACTTATTATCTCGAAATAATTTAAAAACTACATAAATTTATTTTAATTAGTTGATATATTGAAGTATTTTTATTGAATAGTTTAAATTCCGTACAATAATCATTTATATCCAATTGTATCTAATCCCAGCGATGAATAATATTTTGAGATTCGATAAACAAACCGGATTGATCAGATTATTGGTTCACTTGCGCAAGGAAGGGATTACTCACATAAATAAAATCAATAAACAAACCGGTATGAGCTATGGCACAGCCTATAAATGTATCAATATTTTGAAAACCTTCGCTTTGATTATTGAGAAAGATGAAAACGGAGGAGAAAGCAAACGCAGGCAACGAGTCTTTTCTTTAACAGAAAAGGGCGTGGCTGTAGCGGTTTTATTTCAAAAGATCGATGAACTCGACAAAACGAGACAGATTCTTTTCAATATGGACCGTCAGACCGGCTTAATAAAAACCCTAAATTACATCTATAAAAATGATAAAGCATACTCTTCTGAATTGAAAGAGAAAGGAAAAGTAAATGCATCAAATATTTGTATTTCTTTCTTAGACAGGTGGGGAATGGTCGAAGAGAAATTAGAATTTCCCAAAGGCAGGCAAAAAGGGTACCGCGTAGATCATTTTTATTTGACCGATAGGGGTAAATATGTTGGTAAACAGATGGAAGAGATTGGTAAAATAATCGATGGAAATCGATTCCACACGTTTTAGATCTATTACTACTTGATGCAACAATTCCCTATAGATTCCAGATGTTAAGTGATTATTTTCCGGAAAATATCTTCTAAATGGTTGCTGTTCGTATCCCGGATGATCCCAGATTGAATAAACAATTCAATTGCTAGCAGTCACTCCGAAGGCTGGGGGTATAAACAGTAGGTATTCCCTGTTAAGTTTCTTTCCTGTAAGTCCACTGCAGATATTCTTTTGATGGAACAAAAAATAACGTATTCAGAAGGGTTATTTATTAAAATCGAGAATACAATATTAAAAAGATCACAATGCTTCCAATAATTGTTCCAAATAATGCAAATCCAATACCTTTATAATCTTTAGACTTTGTTTTAGTTATATTGATCCCAACCAGTCCAAAAATTATACAAAGAATGCCCATGACTGAGCTGACTAGGAACATTTCAATGTCCAACAGATGAGATAAATTCCCATGTAAACTACGATTCGATGTGGAAATCTTAAAAATGACCGTCATGATCAATCCTAAAGAAAAGATAAATGATGAAAGGGCAATCTTAGATATTCTAGGAAACGAGATAAACATTTTTCTCCTTCTAGCATTTCTTATTTGAAATATGTTTATTATTACCAAAACCATTACTGAAAGGATTGTCAAGAGAAGTATAAATAACCATGAATATTCCCATTTAAATATTCCACTTGAATCTTGAAGTTCAATGTTGATATATATTTCCCCAAGGCGTTCGGGGCCCGAGCCAGCTTTAGAAGCATTTGAGTATATATATATCTCTTCGAGAAGCGACGAGCCCGAATAGATATCACCATTGGCGGTTATATTTATGGTCAACTTCTGTTTGCCATTTTCATTTAAAAAAATGGTTTTCTCTCTCCAACTGTATTGGATCAATTGTTGATTCAAACGGTTTTCTTTAACCTTAACCCTTATTGTATCGGCCCCATTCCCATAATTCTTCAATGTGAAATCTATCTTTTTTGTTTGGCCTTCTTTGAGGGTAATAGTATGCTCCTTCGGTTCGGCCATAACGATGTAATACTGTTTCATTTTTATTATTGTTTCATCAGGTTCTAGGGTGTATGTTTGAGTTCCTCGAATGTATTTGGTAAATCCAGTAACGGTTAATTTGAACGATTTGGAACAACTAGTATATTGTGGTACTTCGACATATACTGTAAAGTAATGTGGTTCAATATCTTCTTCGGTAAAAGTATTTGGGATTATTTGACATTCAAGTCCGTCTACGTGGGCTGATAATTCGATATAATAAGGGTTCGGATTGGTGGACGCACCATATTCTTGAACCTCCACCGAGCCCCCTACTTTCAATGGTTCGAAATTTCCTTTTCCCACATATGCATGGGATTCGGTAGGTAACGATATTGAACCCCTAAGATGCCTTGTATAATTGAATTTCTCAGGCACCCTCAAGGGTGGTTTTCGGTAAGTTAATGTGGGGGAAGAATCAATGCTTAGCACATCTACCAAGGGATATGCAAATAGGCATAATAAAATCAGAAATAGGGTAATGGCTATTTGCATTTTTTTTGATCTTACCATTTCACTCAACTTTGATATTTTAAATTGTATTCTATAACAAGTATCGTGTATCAATAATTTTGAATAGATATAAAGACTCCCTTTTTTTTTAAAAAAAATTTATGGCCGAGCAGCACATGGCCCAGCTCGTGAAATTTTATTCAGTACCGCGCCTCCTTTGGATTTGTGGAATTTAGATGAATGGAGATCCCGCCGTCCACGGGGGGCAAGCCCCCATTTTCTTTTTTTCTATTTTTGAATCGGACCTGCGTTTTTGACGCTCGCAATAGTGATTGCTTCGCACCCCTAATATAATCTCGATTATATGTCGGGTGCAGATGAATTTAATTCATCGAGCATCTCTGATTCATCCGTAGGGTAACGTCCCGAGGATGCAGCATAATGTTTCATTATGCGGAATGTAATGGGCAATGGAGCGGAGCGGGCATCGCCCAGGCGATCTTCATGGTATCGGCAATTTTCTCCTCGTCAATCGCACGATATCCATTCTCCACCTTCCTTGAACCGATAATATTAATAGGACGATATCTTATTACTTTCTCCGGTGGTATTGCATGGGAAATAATGGGAATGCTTTGTTGTCAGTCCTAATACTGATAAATGTAGTTCTCTTCACCTGTAGTATTCCGATTATGAATGAAAACACAACATCGTTTTCATCACCAGGTCCCTACCAAATCCTAACTGAATCATATACCAACTACCAGAGCAGCAGTCGCGCCGTCATTCATGTAAAGGCAGGAGGAGGTCAGCAGTTCCTCAAGGTGCAGGACGGCGTGAATGCCGCCAATCCCGGTGACACTGTTTTCATTCACAACGGGGTCTACTCCGAGCACGTTACAGTGTCCAAGGGGGTCACTCTCCAGGGGGAGAGCAGCAATGGGACAATTATCGATGCAGGTGGTACGGGAACCGGAATATACGTCACGGCTAATTCGGTGATTATAAAACGTCTCACAGTCCGCAACGCGCCCCAGTCACACTCTGCCATAAAGCTTTCAGTATCACAGAACTGTGAGATATCACAGTGCAACATAACCGGGAACGACGATGGCATCACTTTATGGGCGGCCGTGTCGAACACCATTCATAACAATAACATAAGCGGAAACAACGGATGGAACGGCGGAATATATATCGAGAACTCCAATTCGAACCGCGTATACGGAAATACAATAATCAGCAATGATTGGGTCGGTATCAAGCTTTCAGGAGCAGATGATAACGGCATCGATAACAATACCATATCGAACAATTCCAACGGTATAATGCTGTACGGGGCAAGTGCGGGTACGGACGTTCATTACAACGATATTTACGGCAATGATATGTGGGGTGTATTTGTGTACAATGTGAATGCGCTTCAGGTGGACGGAAGGAACAACTGGTGGGGGAATTCTTCAGGTCCGAATCACGCCACCGGCAATCCGCAAGGATCGGGAGATAATATATCGGATCACATTACCTTCATTCCGTGGCTCAGATCCAAAAGAGACAACGAGGCCCCCGTCATTGGCACTTCTGACATTACCAGCGTTCTCGAGGACAGTTATTATAAAAATGAATACTCGGCCGCGGACCCTGACCGGGATGAAATGGAATGGACCTTCGGGACGAACGCATCGTGGCTTCACTGGGGAACTGATAATCACACAATCCACGGAAGGCCGGACAATTCCCATGTGGGAAAGTTCTGGGTACGGATCAACATTTCGGACGGGCAGGGGGGTTTCGCAGAGCGCAATTACACGCTGACAGTGGATAACACTGACCCCGAACTGCTGACGCCGGATATCGGAACGGTACAGGAGGATGTTTACTATAGAAATGATTATAATTCCACTGACGATGATCCCCCGGATGACGATGATGATTCCACGGGCCCCAAAAGGGATAAGGCCATACTGACGCACCGCCACGAGGACGTTGAAAGAATATTCGCCGGTTTGCCCGAGGCTAAGATGGAGGTGCCAGTCCAATTGGAGGTATCGGAACCTCTCGATGATGTCGGTGAAGGGGACAAGGTTGAATCCGAGTTGGAGGGCGTGAAGATCATTGAGCAGGATGATGAGTCGATTCCGGTACTGATACCCATTGATAATATATCTGAGGCCTAATATTCCTCAATAGAAATCGTACCGAAACCCTTATCTCCAATCCAGAACATGAAAAACGTCCGGAGACTGCGAGATGATATCCACAGCGAGAAGAATCCTGATTCTATTTACCGTCGTACTTTTATGTATCGTTTCATTCCCACTTACGCAGGGCAATTCTCTCAAAGCGAATGCGTCTCCACCGGGACCTGCCCTATCCATTGAGGCCCTCACTCAGCAGATGCAAACTACGGGAACCTCTCTACCCGCGACCTTCGACCTGCGCAACTATAACGCACAGAACTTTGTTCCTTCTATCAGGAACCAGGGCCCTTACGGGACCTGCTGGACCTTTGGCGCCTTTGCCTCCATGGAAGGCAATCTCTATATGACTGGAAACTGGACCGGGGCCGGTGAGAGCGGCGAGCCAAACCTCTCGGAGGCCCATCTGGACTGGTGGAACGGCTTCAACGATCACAATAATGACGACCGGACCCCTCCGTCGGGAGGCGGTCTGACCGTCCATCAGGGCGGGGACTATCTTGTGACCTCCTCATACCTGACCAGGGGCGAGGGCGCAATAAGGGAATCCGACTCCTCCTACAGCGGGATCGGCGCCGCGGCCTCTCGGACGGACCCGTCATACCGCTACTATTACCCTCGCGAGATAGAGTGGTTCACCATGGATGCTCAACTCAACGGTATCGATACCATCAAGAAGAAGATCATGACCGAGGGTATAGTTGGAACCTGCATGTACTACTCGGGCAGCCTGATGTCCAACTATGTCCATTACCAACCACCTGCCAACGCCAACGACCCGAACCACGCCGTTTCCATCATCGGGTGGGACGATAACAAGACCACGCAAGCCCCGCAGCCGGGGGCATGGCTCTGCAGGAACAGTTGGGGCAACTGGGGACCCAACGGCGGTTATTTCTGGATATCTTATTACGACAAGCACTCCACGAGGAACCTTGAGATGGGAGCCATCTCGTACCAGAACGTCACTCTGGAGCCCTACAGCCAATATTACTATCATGATTATCACGGTTGGCGGGACACTCTCACCAACGCTACTGAGGCATTCAACGCCTTCAACGCCACGGCCAGCGAGCAGTTGAGGTCCGTCAGTTTCTACGCAGCCGCCGACAACGTCAGCTACACAGTGAAGGTTTTCGATAAATTTCATAACGGGACCTTGAAGGATCAGCTCTCCTCCAAAAGCGGTCATATCGATTATCGGGGATTCCGAACCATAGACCTCCCAGAATCGGTTCAGCTTACAAAGGGCGATTTTTTCTATATACTTGTGAACCTCTCCCGGGGCGGCCATCCATTCGATCGGACCTCCGACGTTCCTGTTCTGCTTGACGGGCCGAGGCCAATGACATTGGTAAGCTCTGAAGCAAGCCCGGGGGAGAGTTTTTATCGTAACGGGACCCAATGGCGCGATCTCACAGGTGTTAATCCGACGGCCAACTTCTGCATAAAGGGTTTGGTCGGTCACCTGAGCGTTAATTCTACTTCCTCGGGAAAATTGAAACAAGGGCTCGTGAATCTGACTGGTACCGCTTCGGACATCATCACCGGTATCGAAATGAAAATGGATGGCGGGCCTTGGCAAAGCGTAAACGGGACCGATAACTGGTATTATGTGCTGAATACCTCCATGTACGCAGACGGCCCCCATACGATTCAATGGAAAGCACAGCGGGGCAGCTACGATTATGTCTACCAAATGGACCTTACCATCGATAATACGCCTCCGTTGGCCACCATCACTGCTCCCTTGCCCGACTCCTTCCTGAATTCCACCAGCGTGACAGTGAACTGGACCGGTACGGACGAGACCAGCGGTGTAAATGATTATACGTACAGGCTCGATGACGGAGAATGGCGGGATGCCAACTCAAGCACGGGTCATATCTTCGAAGGCATGGGCGAGGGACCGCACACTGTATGGGTGAACGCCAGCGATAAGGCCGGTAATCAGAATTCTACGAGCATATCCTTCCATCTGGACCTGACAGCCCCGACTGTGAACATAACCGCGCCTGCGAAGAACAGTTTCCTGAACAGCACCGAAATAAACGTAAGCTGGCAGGGTTTTGACAACCTGAGCGGTATTCATAGGTATGAGCTATTTCTTGACGGGGCGGCTGGATTCGATCTGGGGGCTAAACTGTGGCACACCCTTACGAACTTGACTCCCGGAGATCACCGTATCGAGCTAAAAGCCCATGATCTGGCAGGAAATTCCGCCAATGATCGACTAAATTTCACTGTGGACCTTGAGATGCCAGAAATTAATGAAGCGGCCATGGGCAAGCCTACAACCGGAGATACTTTCGTCCTCCGTCTGGTGGCCGGGGATGCAAGTGCTGCAATTGCACAATATGATTTCGGTACGGGTATGGAAAAAAATGTATCTATGGAAATGAGCAGGGGAACCTGGGCGGCAAATATTACTGTTCCTGTAAATGCAACCGAGCTCCGTTATACTTTTCTTGTGTCAGATGCCGCGGGTAACTGGAATTCCACTATGCCCCGCACAGTAGATGTTATGGATGATGACGCACCCGTTTTTGACTCTGTGATATTCCCCTCGGCAGCCACTACGGGTGACCTTCTGACCCTTTCCGTTGTGACCACCGATAATCTGGGAATCGATGAGGTCCGGCTGATACTCGAATACGGCGAGCATATCCAGAATTTATCCGTAACAAACCGGAGCGGGGATCAGTGGGGAATACGCTTTGCCGCTCCCTCAAATCATGGAAATTTTTCCTACCGTTTCGCAGCATCCGATCTTTCCGGGAACTGGAACGAGACCGCCCTTCGGAATATGTCGTTGTCCGACGATGATTTTCCCGTAATAGATGGCGAGCCGATTTCTAATATCCCTACCACCGGCAACCCCTTCAATATCACCATTCGGGCAACCGACAATATCGGCATTGCAGGGATGAATGTAAGCTATGAGATCGATGGAATTTCTTCCGTAGCTGCCATGACCCGGGGAAGTGGCGATATCTGGTATCACGTCGTCAGTATACCCTCCGAAGCTCTAATTCTGGAATATTCTTTTTGCTTATGGGATGCAGCCGGCAACGTGCTCAATTACCCTGCGGACGGCAGCATTATCCGTCCGGTGAAGGACGATGACCCGCCCGTTTCAAATGCAGGGCTTGACCTGACTGCGGATAATGGCACTTGGGTGAGCTTCAATGGCTCCGCAAGCCATGACAACATAGGTGTATCAAACTACACCTGGAGCTTTGAATACAATGGAACACAGGAGAAAATGTATGGGCCAATCACCGAATTTAGTTTTGGCAAGGCGGGAAATTATATTATTTATCTTACGGTCTTTGATGCAGCCGGAAACAACGAAAGTGACAGCTTGATCTTGTCAATAAAGAGGGATGACGTGCCGGATATCGGGGATGACGACGACACGATACCGGAGGATGACGATGATCTCGATCCCGGTGATGACGACACGATACCGGAGGACGATGACGGTGACTGGTTCGGTAAAGATTGGGCAAGCTTTAGCACTTCTCCCGGGGGGCTCGTCATATTCGTGTTACTTTTTGTAGTCATCATCGTTGTATTTTTAATAGTCGTGTTCAAGCGGCGAAGGAAGAACGAGATGACTGATGGGAATGAAGGGGAGGTGAAGGATGGAAAAGAGACGAAAGATACGCCAACCCCGATCAAGAAGGCGAAAGAATCAACTGTGGCCGTGAGTCCCCCTGCTGAGAACAAGGAACCGGTTGTGGTAGAAGAAAATATGGAGTGCTGGGACAGGTATACTGAGGATTTCGAGGATACGTGGGTGATAGATGCTCCGGGCTATACATGCCCGGACTGCGGTGAAAGCGTGGAAGGGGACGGAGAAAAATGCGGCTACTGCCTTGGGGGAGGAGAAGTATGGGGAGAGGGCGATGAAGATGTTATCGGAGGTGATGGAGATGTGACTGGTGAAGATGCCGAAGGGGATGGTGGATCTGATGACGAGGGCGAAGAAGATGCCAATGGAGGTGGTGGAGAGGCCGTTGTGGGCGAGGAACCCGAAGTATTAGATTGGGAGATCAATGCATCGGATGTCTGGGAAGAAATTACGGAAGAATCGGTGAAGATTGAGGGGGAGGATGCTGGAGCCGAAATCCGAAACGAGGAAGGGCGTAGCGAGGAAGAAGAAATCGACGAAATGGAAAATATTTCCGATGAAGATCTTCTGGACGAGGATTAAGGCTCAGCGGGAATCTACTTTTTCATACTTGGAAAGACAGTATCTGCTTTCCTACGGTCGGATGTCGACCGTGGGGGCAAGCCCCCTTTTTTGTTTTTATTCCTTCATGGGTCTAATACCCCGGAGCTTGCTCCGAAGTGAGCGAAGCGAACGATGGGATAGGAATTTTTAGGGCTTCGCTTTACTTTTGGATCGGACCTGCGTTTCTTACGCTCGCCCGTAGGCTCACAGCCGAGGGCTCAGGGGTATCTTACAATAGGCAAATCTGCCTCCCTTTATGTAGTTGATTAACATTACCACATAGAGGGAACGATATGTATGACACTGAAACGGAAAAATTGAGTCTGAAGAACGGTCTCGAACAATTACGCTGGGATCTGGAGAACAGATTCGGATTCTCGGAGATATTGATAGAAGCCCTAATGAGGAGATTTCGGCAGTTCCTCGAAAAGAGTAGCAATATTGATGGTGAAGGGAAAATCCTTTATTGGGGAACTGCGTCTAGTGAACCCTCGGGGAAAACCCAAAAAGAGATGGAGAAGATTCGAATACATTTGACTCTCTCTCACCCTGATGATATAAAGATCCTCAAAGAAAGCGGAATACGAGCAGTCCGTAGGAAACGCATAATGAGGATCACGAACGAGGCAAAGGAACAAAATACCTTTCTTACACAAGAGGACCTGGCCCTCCTTCTATGTAATTCTCCAAGGACAATTCGTTATGACATCAAGCAGATCCGAGACGAGGGCATAGAGGTCCCGACCAGGGGACAGATGAAGGACATCGGAAGGGGAGTCTCACATAAGGCAAAGATCGTGCAGGAATATCTCAAGGGCTATACCTATCCTGAAATAAGAACTCGAACTCATCACAGCGATGAGAGCATCGAACGCTACATACGGGATTTCAGCAGAGTAATATACCTTCATGAGAAGGAGGAACCTGTCATTAGAATCCGCCAGGTAACGAGGCTTTCTGAGAGTTTGGTCAGGGAATATCTTCAGATCTACAAGAAATTCTCGGATACAGATTGCCCCAGATTGAAAGATATCCTTGAGAAGACACCTTTAAAAAAAGTGCGGATCGGAAACAAAGGGGGGGGTCCCTGATGAAAAAGAGTTCTGCACAAGCAAGATATGGACCACACCTTCATAGGAACCTACAGACCCGTTTGATCCATCGTTTCCGGGACAAATATCGGTTTTTGGGTGGTGAGGAGATCACCCGGTTCATTGTCGATGATATTCTTAAATTAGTAGATGAGGATTATCGACCCCGCGAGATGATGAAAAAAGGCCAAATCCTTTGGGATGGGGTAAAAATCAAGCAGAAACGGAAACCTGGGCGATCCCTGACAATGAAAGAGACGGAAACGATCCCGGTTGTCCTGACATTGGTATCAGAAGAAGATATCAAGAAGTACAAAAGAGGTACTTCGATCAGGGAAATAAGGAAAGATATTTTCGAACGGATTTCAAAAGAAGCGAATGAACGGGGAACTGTTCTAAATCATTGCGATATTGGATTGCTTACTTGCCAAGCTTCGACTGTTGTTGGGAGATATCTCAAAGAGCGGGAAAAAGAAAAGAATATCCAAATTCTCACGAGAGGGAAAGCTCATGACCTTGGCTCCGGGGTCACACATAAGGCGGAGATACTTAGAATGGGAAAGATTCATAAGTATCATGTACTGGAAATAAAAAGAAGAACAAACCACTCGGTTGAAGCAATTGAACGTTATAATCGGGATTTCGACCGAATAGAAATGCTTATGCCAAAACTGTCCGTACAAGAGATAGTTTTTGTTACAGGATTGAGTGAACATCTTGTCAAAGAGTACATTCGATTAAAACAAGAACTGGATTCTGAAAGAAGTGAATCTGGAGGATAAATAATATGTTCAGGTACAACTATCATCTTGTCGATTTGGGAAGGGGGGCAGATTTGCCTTATCTTTGATGCCCCGGAGTGTAACGGGAGCAGGTCCTTTATAGAAAAGAGAAAAGAGATAATAGACAGTGAAAATAAAATAATTTAGAGAATAAGAGTAATCATTGTGCCAATCTGTTTATATAATAGAATCGTGTATTTGTTAATTATGCGATGGATAAGCCGACTTTCCGTCATCATTTTGCTGATTATGGCCCTGAACACGGGAACCATAGCAGCGTCATTTGCCGGCCCAGACATACCGGATACTGTCACAGGGACCCGTGCTGAAATAGTGGTGAATTCAGCGGGAAGTGGTGATCACACTACCATCCAAGCAGCTCTAAATGCAGCAAACGACGGCGATACGGTGCGGGTCGATGCCGGTTTTTATTACGAGAATCCGGTTGTCAGTAACGATGTCGAGCTTATTGGGGCCGGAAGCGATATTTGTTATATTATCGGAGATTCCCCCGATGTGCTAACTATAAAATCAGTTGGGGTCCTCGTGAAAGGATTCAACATTACGACCAACGATTCACATTCGGATGGGGCGGGACTCGCTGTGGATAACGTGGGAAGCTGTAGTATCGAGGACAACACAATCACAAATAAATCCGTTGGTATGCACCTGAACAGAACGACGAGCATTATAATCATTAACAACAAGATGTTCTCCAACGGAATACTCATTTCGGGGACAAATTTGGGTAACTGGGATACCCATACCATAGATTCCTCCAACACTGTGAACGGGAAGATGGTGCACTACTGGAAGAACCAGACCGGAGGCAAGGTCCCGGACGATGCGGGACAGATCATACTCACCGACTGCCGTGGAGTTGAGGTGGAGGATCAGGTCATCACCGATACAAGCGTGGGCCTGGAGATCAGCTATTCAGCGAATATGGAGGTTAGAAATAATAAATTCAATTCCAACGACCCTTATGGTATCAAGGTAATATCGTCAAATAGCAATACTATCGAGTTCAACAACTGCTCAGGGAACTGGAGAGCCGGAATGTCCCTTCAAGGTTCGTATGGAAACATCATTGAGAACAACACCTGTGAAGGGAACGGCTTAAGTGGTATCGAGCTTCTGAGCTCGAACGGCGGTACAATAAAATTCAATAATGTGAGTGAGAACCTGGGATACGGCACTTACCTAGGCAGTTCGGACGATAACGAAATATTCAATAATACCTACCTTGAAAACAGTCTCCACGGACTTGCCATTGACAGCGGGTCAGGATCGAATACTATCCATCACAACGATTTTTTAGCAAACAACGAGGGTACACAAGCCTACGACGACGGTACCGGCAATAACTGGAACATTACGTCTGGGGGGAATTACTGGTCTGACTGGGTGGCACCGGACAATAACAGCGATGGTATCGTGGATATCCCTTACGCAATAGCGGGAGCTGCCAATGCCGAGGACCTACTTCCGCTCATGGGAATTCCAGTAGGTGAAAACCCGGTTCTCGTTGCCAATGCAGGTATGGATATCGCTGTAGACCAGCACAAGATGGTTCAATTCAACGGGATGGGCTCGTGGGGGACCTCGTCCATTATCAACTACACATGGACCTTTAATTACGATAACAAGGAAATAATCCTCTATGGAGATACCACTTCGTTCTTGTTCGATACCACTGGAGCATACGTAGTCAAATTGACCGTCACGGATTCGGAGAACCGGACCGACAGCGACGAGAGGTCCGTGTATATTCTTGATATCGAAAGCCCGATACCCGATGCGGGTTCCGCTTCAGTCATCAACCGGGGCGAGAATTTTTTATTTGACGGAAGCGGCAGTCGTGATAACGCCGGGATCACCAATTATACCTGGAACTTCACATACGACGGTCAGCAAAGGATAATCTACGGAGCAACGGCGCGTTTCACTTTTGATATACCGGGGACATATCAAGTCACGTTGCGAGTCAGCGATGCCCGAGGGAACTGGGCAGTAATTATAAAAATTCTAACGGTAAGGGATTCTGACCTGCCAATAGCAAGGGCGGGGGATGACGTGACCGTCCATCAGGGTGAGATTTTTTTATTTGACGGAAGCGGCAGTTTTGTTAACGGGACCTCCACTTACACGTGGAATTTCACCTACGACGGTGAAGTGATAATTCTGTCCGGTCCCATCAGCCCTTTTACATTCGATCTCCCCGGAGTTTACGTAGTCACACTGAATCTCACGGACCAGCGTGGCAACCGCGACCAGGACAATATCATGGTGACCGTTCTCGATATTACCGCTCCGGTGGCTGTTTCAGGTGCAAACTTTAATGTCAGCCTAGGTGAAACTGCATTTTTCAACGCGACCGGAAGCTGGGACAACGTTGGTATCGTTAACTACACGTGGGAATTTCAGTATAACAATACAACTGTCAAGCTTTACGGGAGCAACCAATCCTATCTGTTTGACATTCCCGGTTTTTATACTATAATCCTTACCGTAAAGGACGTGGAGGGAAACAGCGACGATGCCCAGTTGATTTTAACTGTCTTGAATGCGAACGGAACTATCCCAGACGAGGAAAATGAAAATGGAACTCCTTCCGGTAACGGGACCGGTAACGGAAACGGGACAACTGGGGATGGAAATGAAACGGAAAAGGATTCCGATGGTGACGGTTGGAACGACACCATCGAGCTGGAATGCGGGACGGACCCCTTTGATCCGGATTCGTTCCCGTCGGATATTGACAACGACGGCATCCCCGACAAACTGGACCCTGACATGGATGGTGATGGTGTCCCCAACGAGAAGGACGCCTATCCGAGGGATCCGAAGCGGTGGAGGGAAGAGGAGCCTGGTTATTTCCTTATTATACTCTTTTTCGGGCTCGGGTTAGTTCTTTTGTTACTGAGCATTTTTTATTATACGAGATTGAAAAGCAAGAATATACTGAACAACAAGAAGAGACAGACAATCGTGGAATTCATCAATCGTCACCCGGGGGAGCATTACCGAGAGATAAAACGTCAGCTCGATATGTCCAGCGGAACCCTCCGGCACCATCTCAAAACCCTGGAAAGGTCCAACATGGTCAGTTCCCACAGAGAAGGAAAATATCTGTATTATTTTCCATACGGAGCCCGCAAGGCCGGGCACATTCTGACACCGGCTCAGAAGGAGATCGTGGATATTATTCACAAAGAGCCCGGAGCCACTACCCAGCAGGTGGCCGAAAAACTTGGGAAAACGCGCAGGGCCGTGCAGCACCACATGAACGACCTGTCAGACATAGGAGTTCTTAAGGTCGAGAAGATGGGCCGGGCGCCAGTATGGCATCTAGACGATGAACAGTGGGGCAGGGATCGGCTGACATGATTCTTTCCATTTTAATAGTTAACTCCAACCCAAAGATTTAAAATCATTATTTTCTTATACTAATTATGAATATTAAAAAGGCCACCCTAACCCTAATTGTCATCAATGTTATCGCATTTCTTGTACAAGAGTTCTCCCAGGGTGCTTTCACGAAAGAATTCCTTCTGGTATCTGCGGATGTACTCATAAGACCATGGACATTAATAACCTCGATGTTTCTCCATGGGAGCTTATCTCACTTAGTATTCAATATGGTCGCACTATTTGTATTTGGCCCATTGGTAGAAAAAAGAGTAGGTAAAAAGCGTTTCTTAATTTTATATGTTACAGGAGGATTATTGGCAGGGATCGGAGCAAGCTTTTTCTACCCGGCCGCACTGGGTGCTAGCGGTGCTATAATGGGAATAGCTGGAATGGCAATAGTACTATATCCCACCAAGAAGATCCTGTTCTATATGGTTATACCCATGCCCTTGTGGATGCTTGGGATATTATATATTGCAGTGGACACATTTGGTATTTTCTTCCCATCAGGAACAGCAAATATCGCTCATTTGATAGGCCTGGCAATAGGATTGGCTTATGGATTCTATTTAAGAAAAACCAAAGAAAAGCACAAATACAGCAAAAAATTCAGGGAATTCGGAATAAATTGAGTTTTAGATGGATGCCCTGACATTGAATTTTATTAAACCAATCCAAACATGTTTATTCAATCGCTTTATTCCTGTTTGTATGACCGGAACACTTCTGGATTTTACCTTGAATCAGGAATCTCTCAAGATGAATAATCCTGCAAATAAAAAAGATAGAAATAGGTCTAAGAAAGGTGAGATAAATCCTGTCCAAGAATGGGGTGGATGATAAAAATGAGTTTTACGATTTATCCTTTTTTAATATCATTAATAATTTTTACTACCGCTTTCCTTTTATTTTTAAGTTTTCAATTTATTCGCGTGACAAAACTTGAGTTGAAATATGATGGGGATGTCTTTTTACACGCAAGAAAGTCAAAAAAAAATTTAAATTGATTTTTGTCCTATCAATTATAACAGATATGTTTTGGACATGTAACATTTTATTAAATTGGGTGGGAC
>JASLWR010000053.1 GCA_030740765.1 Thermoplasmatota archaeon | reverse complement strand
CAGTGATGAATATGCACTCACCATCGACAAGGAGATTTGAAAACAGCCAAATCACTGGGAAATTTGTTAGTGCCGTCTACGTAAAGTTAGGTTTCAGTTTGTAGGCTGTTATTAAGAGAATCGTTCAATCCCTTTTGGATCATGAAGCTCTTAAAGCCTTAAAATGTATGTATTAGAAACGCAAATGATATTATAGTATAAAAAATCCAAAATATGACATCATAAATCTATTTATTTTCCATGAACAAAAAAATGAGTTAACAACTGTTTAGGAACTGGTTTTAGCTGCATTCTCGCTTACTGGCTACACTTATATTTTTAAAATACTTCTAAGGTTTTTCATGTCTTTATTAGTGTTAATATTTGTGAATGATATGAGAGCAGGGTCCAGTTCTACGATTTCACTCTTGTTAACATACTCCAATTCTATGTAACGATAGGCATCTATTGGTTTGGATTTCCCTTCAGAAATCACTCTTTGAAGAGATTTTAGAAAAGATTTTCTGTAATAAACGGCATGCAGGGGCTCATAGTAGTTCCCTTCCACGGGGACTGCCCCATCCTTATCTTTCGCTTTTTTAAAGAGAAAGTCATACATCTCCTTTTTTATAAAAGGCGAGTCGCATGGTGCAACTGCTACGTAATCTCCCTTTGCTTTTGAAAATGCGGAATAAAGCCCTTCGATAGGTCCCATTTCAGGTCTTTCATCTTTGATGATGATAACAGACGGTCCGAGGATTTCCAGAAGTTCGGCGGATGGCGAGCAAGAAACCGAAACAAGTATCTCATCTACAACCTTCGACAGTTCATCCATAACCCAAAGGATGAGAGGTTTCCCTCGTAGTGGAATTAATCCCTTCTCTTTCACCATCCGTGAACTTTTTCCTCCTGCCAACAGTACCCCCGAGCGCATACTCCCGAAAAGCTTTAAATATGTATATATTACTTTGCCAGAACAGTGGTGTATTGTATAAAGAGACCCTTGAAATGGATGTCCCAATTCTGAGTATTAATATCGGAACCTATACTCAGGACATGCTTCTTTGGAACGGTTCCTACGAAACCTCTTTCAAACTTATTCTACCATCACCCACCATAATCCTGGGCGAAAAGGTGAAAGAATATACCGTGAAGCAAAAGGATCTTGTAATAACTGGTGAAACCATGGGCGGAGGTCCTTTTACTCAGGCTATATTCAACCATTTAAAAGAGGGCCTTGAGGTCTATATGACCCCGAATGCAGCCTATACGATCAGGGATGATCTAAATTATGTGGAAAATAAGGGTATTAAAATCGTGGATGATGAAGAAGCGGCCAAGCTCTCTAATAAAAAGAATGTCAATACAATGGAGACCAGTGACATGGATGCAGAGGCATTGTATGAAACTGCCAAAAGATTCGGTATCACTCTCAAGCCCAAAGTGGTTGCAGTGGGAGTGGAGGATCATGGAACCTCTCATAATGATAAGACAAACCGGGAGATCCGATTCGACCATTTTAAATCTTTGATTCCTGCTCACATTAATGACTTTGGATTCCTTGAACCTCCTAAACATTATACGAGAATGTTGGGCGTTAAAAATAAACTAAATAGGTATTTTCATAAGGCTGAACATCTTATAATGGATTCCAAGATCGCCGCTATGTTCGGAGCTTCTTTGGGAGCGGACAAAGAAAAAGTAATAACAGTAGATGTGGGGAGCGGTCATACCATCGTCGCATCATTCGAGTATGGTGAGATCACAGGACTTTTCGAGCATCATACCAACATGCTAACGAGAATGAAACTTCGCGATATTCTCGCTGAGTTCGCGGCTGGGGATTTAACCAACAGCAAGGTCTTCAATGACGGCGGTCACGGTTGTTATATAGCACGACCCATCGGTACTGCTGATATTATTGTTTCCGGGCCCAAAGTGGCATCCTTGTTTGAAAAAAATTCTCCTGGTATTAGACCGAGCTCCATCGATGATAAGATGATACCCGGTAATGTGGGTCTGATCGAGTGCTCAAAATCAATGTTTAAGTTATAGTAAATTAAATCCAAAAGTGATTTTTATGACGGTAAAGGTCGGTTACAAACTCTGGCTCGAGGTGGAAGGAAAATCTATTATGGGTCCTGGAAGAGCAAAACTTCTTAGAGCAATCGAAAAATATGGATCGTTGTCTGCCGCAGCCAGACAGATACAAATATCATACAGGCACGCTTACATGCTTGTAGAAAACCTGAACGAGCGATACGGAAAACCCATCGTCGAATCGAGAATCGGCGGCAGTGATGGTGGCGGCATGAAACTTACGTTTTCTGGAAAGGAACTCCTATTAATGTTCGAAAAATTTGAAAGCCTTCTGCAGACTGAGGCATCGAAAATAGAAAAACTATTGGGTGGGAATTAATATCGGGAATGGTTGAAAAAAATAATAAATCACTTTTCTCCAACAGATTTCGCAATTCCCTTCTTTAATTCATCGTCGGATTTCCCCTTGATATCGATTCCAAGATCCTTGGCCGCCCTTGCGATTTTACTCCTTTTTTCCTTCTTTGGAGTGGTGTCTGTATCCTCCTTATCCCAATCTTTCATTTCTTTGGTGAGCTCATTCTTCCCTTTATTAAACTCCCCTTTGGCCTTCCCCAGAGCCCTTGCCAGTTTCGGAATCTTCGAGGCCCCAAATAGTAAAAATACAATGACCAGTACGAGTATTATCCATTCCATTCCTTGCATAATTTCACACCTTTCCACAACATTAGAATATGTTTTTCTTATGGTTTCCATTAACAATCAACATAACTTATAAACTTTTCGAAGCTGTTGTTGATGAAATCTTCTTATCCTTGATACCCCATATGGATATGCTGTACAAGACGGTTATTTTATCGATAATTTGTAATACTCGATAGATATTTCTTGCCCCCTATTTAAGACAAAACATTTTTCAATTAATACATCCCATGAGTTTGAATATACGAGTCAACCCCTCCCTGTTGAATAGAATCCAATGGCGTGATAAAATGAGCCAGGACAAAAAGAAAATAAATAAAAAAGGACAAACTAACGGGAATCCAATTACACATCCCGAATGCAAAAAAGTAATAGAAATAACCAAAAAGGCGGGGTGAATTTTTTAATTATCTTCATTCCTTTGATATCTGATAGATTCTGTGAAATATCGTAGTTCGCCCAAAGCTTCTGTCTAATGGGTTTACTTGATCGTGAATCATTATAATAGTATAATTTTGTCTTGAACCCTAATAGCACCACCTGTAATTACTTTGCCAAAAATACCTTCCCTGGGCATGACGCAATCTCCCACTGTTTGCCGAATCAAACAGGATTCATGACATTCTTTGCCAATTTGAGTTATTTCCAATAATACACTATTTCCGATTTGAATTTTTTGTCCAATTGTTACGTTGGAAAGAGTTATGCCGCCCACTGTAATATTCTCTGCAAAATCCCCGTGCTTTATCTCTATGCCCTTTCCTCGCATCTTTTCAATACTATGTTCTGCCAAAAGGCTTATCTGCCGGTGCCAATCTCCTGCATGGGCATCCCCTTCCAGTCCAATCTCCGTTATATTTGCGTACGCAACTGGAGATTTTTGTTCTCCCTTTTTTTTACTGATATTTATTGAGATAACAACGCCTTTACTAGTCATACTGGTCGTTAAGAGTTTTTTGAATTTAAACATATTGAGATATTCGCGAAAAATATATAAAACGTCGTTATATTCACCCAAACATAACGGGTGCGTCCATGAGAGAAACTCTTGTAATCGTGAGCCTCTTAATAATTATCGGAGCTGCCGTCTCCGCCCAGATCTTGATTCTGGATAAAGATAAATCCATTCTTACAATATTCCATGCGGGAAGCCTGTCCAAGCCTATGGCAGATATGGAAAAAAAGTTCGAGGAAGAACATCCCAACGTGGACGTTAGAAGAGAGGTCTCGGGAAGCACGGCTGCAATACGGAAGGTAACCGAATTGGGTAAGAATGCAGATGTGGTGATGAGTGCCGATTATTCGTTGATCCAAACCATGATGGTGGAAGGAGATGAAAAATACGCCGATTACTGTATACAATTCGCAAGAAACCAGATGGTATTGGCGTACACGGATCGGAGCGCTTACTTAAATGACATTAATACGTCAAACTGGTTCGAAATACTTATGAATAAGGATGTTCGATTCGGATTCTCCAACCCCAATGACGATCCTTGCGGTTACAGGGCCTTGATGACCATCCAATTGGCAGAAATTTTCTATGGACAAGAAGAAATATTCGACGATCTAGTGGAAAAGAACTGTAAAGTCAGATGTGAATACAATAACGGTACCTATAAGATAGCCATTCCGAAAAGCTCCGAGCTTGAGCCGGAAAACTACAAGTTCGTCATGAGGGATGCGGAGATCTATCTGATGACATCATTGGAACTTGGTGAAATAGATTATCTTTTCATATATCGAAGCATCGCGTATCAATTCAAGGAGCAAGGGGTAAAATATCTGGAACTGCCCTCAGAGATCGATCTATCGGATACTTCCCATGAGGATCTATATGAACGGGTGCGAGTAATCACCTCGTCCGGTAGAGCCATATCCGGAAAGACCATAATTTACGGCGTTACCATTCCCCGAAATGCCGAGAACCCCGAAATGGCTTTGGAGTTCATCAAAATGTTACTGGGTGAAACAGGACGGGGTGTAATGGAGTCCCGGGGACAGCGAAATATCACTCCTGCAATTTGCGGAGATAGCGCGCAATTGCCCTATGCCATTAAGTCTTATGTGGAATGAATATGAGGAAAAAAGCCGAAGGAACGATGATAATAGCAGGTATTATCGGGGCGATAATGGTGATCTTCATCATTATTCCGATAATAAGCATGTTCATCGACGTCGGGATCAGCGGTTTTATAAGGGCGGCCGGCGACCGTTCAGCCATGAAGGCGATTCTTTTGAGCATGATCGCCGCTGTCTACGCAACGGCTTTAAGTGCATTGTTCGGGATTCCACTTGCTTATTTTCTGGCCCGGAAAAAATTTCCGGGTAAAAAATTGATTGAGAGCATTATCGATATTCCGATAGTGGTACCGCATATTATCGCCGGTATAGCCCTCCTTACCGTCTTTGGGAGGCACGGAGTTCTCGGGGCGCCCCTGGACGAACTTGGAATCAGGATAGCGGATTCCATGATAGGGATAGTCATTGCCATGATGTTCGTCTCCGCACCCTTCATTATCAACTCGGCCAAAGAGGGATTCGAATCCGTTGACCCGAGACTCGAAAACGTCGCCATGGGTCTGGGCGCTTCAAGGACAAGGGCCGTAATCACAATCACGGTACCACTCTGCATGAAAAACCTGCTGGTGGGAGCCATTATGACCTGGGCCAGGGCAATAAGCGAGTTCGGGGCCGTTATGATCATAGCGTACTACCCCATGGTGGCCACCACACACATCTATACTGAATATCTCCATTCCGGTCTGGAAACGTCGGTCCCTATTGCGGCACTGCTGTTGTTGATATGTATTATTATATTCGTTATTTTAAGAACCATATCCGCGAGGTGGAAACGATATGATCAAGATTGAATCCCTTTCACGGTCCTGGGACGGTTTCTCTCTCGAGGATATATCGTTCGAGGTAAACGAAGGGGAACATTTCGTGGTGCTTGGCCCTACTGGCAGCGGCAAGACACTGCTTCTCGAAATAATTGCGGGTTTTCATTTCCCGGACAAGGGCCGGATCCTCCTTAGAAATTCTGAAATTACGTTACTTCCTCCGAAAAAGAGGGGGATCGGTTTTGTCTACCAGGATTACATGCTGTTCCCTAACATGACCGTACGGGACAATATAGCATACGGGCTGAGAGTTATGGGACTAAAGAGCAAAATGATAGAACAGAAGGTCGGGGAATTGGCAGGTCTCCTGGGAATTGGAGGTCTGCTGGAGAGGTTTCCGGGGAAATTAAGCGGCGGAGAGGCTCAAAGGACCTCGCTTGCACGAGCTCTATCCATCGATCCGGACATACTGCTTCTTGACGAGCCAATGGGCGCGCTTGATCCTAATCTCCGCTCGGAAATACGAACAGAAATATCGAGATTATTTAAAAATAGGGGAACCACCATCATACACGTCACTCACAGCAGGGAGGATGCCATCATTATGGGGGATCGTATCGCCATAATGAAGAATGGACGTATCGTACAGATCGATGATAGCGATAGAGTGTTTCGCCATCCCCGTACAAAGTTCGTGGCGGAATTCGTTGGCGTGAAGAATATATTCAAGGGAAATTCCAAAAAGGTAGGTGACCTGGTCTATTTCAAATCACAGGGCATAACCCTCGTTGCCACAACCCATATTTTTGGCGAAGTGTATGCCAGTATAAGGCCCGAAGATATTATCATATCGTTACAGAGAATGGAGAGCAGCGCCAGAAACTGCATCAAGGGAAAGGTGAACGAGTTGATAGATATGGGCGGGATCATGCGCGTTATGGTGGACTGCGGAGCACTTTTCGCAGTCAATATAACCCAGGCATCATGCGCAGAGATGGAGATATCTCTTGGAAAGGAGGTCTATCTCATATTCAAAGCCCAGAACGTCAACCTATTCAGTTAGAAAATGAGCCCAAGTCAAAAAATATGGATGATACCACATGAAAGACCGTTTCGGAAGACCAGTTAAGCACATTCGCATATCGATAAACGATGATTGCAACCTGGACTGTTTTTACTGCCATAGAGAAGGGCAGATCGACAGTACTAAAAAAATGTCTCCTGTTGAGATCGAAAAAATATTGATGGTAGCGAAAGAATTAGGCATATCCAG
Organism: Thermoplasmatota archaeon; assembly: GCA_030740765.1. GTDB lineage: Archaea > Thermoplasmatota > Penumbrarchaeia > JASLWR01 > JASLWR01 > JASLWR01. The sequence goes on along the minus strand of JASLWR010000053.1, from coordinate 15,762 downwards.
GGTGAAGATCACCGGGGGTGAGCCTCTCATAAGGAAGGACCTGCCCGACATAATAAGACGGGCAAGCAAGTATATGTCGGACGTGTCCCTGACCACCAACGGAACGCTTCTCGGACCCCTTGCCGAGATACTGCATGAGGCAGGTCTAAATCGAGTAAATATCAGTCTGGATACCCTCGACGGAAACCGATACGGAAAGATCACCGGAAAAGACCTGCACGGGAAAGTACTGGACGGGATTTCAGCCGCGGTGAGAGCGGGTCTCCACCCCGTGAAGATCAATATTGTGGCACTTTTCGACAGCTCGATGGATGAATTAATGAAGATCGTCAGGGAAGCATGGAGATTGGGTGCCATACCCCAGATAATCGAACAGGTGGATATGAATTCCGCAGGCTATCCGGACATTACCAATGTTGAAAAACACATATCATCCCTTGCAATATCCGAAAGAGAGAGGAAGGTACAGGGCCGGAAAATATATACCATGGAGGATGAGGATAATAATCTTAAAGATGTGGAGGTCGTTCGCCCCATGCATAACACCCGTTTCTGCTCAAAATGCTCTCGGATCCGGGTCACATGCGACGGATTGCTGAAACCCTGTTTGATGCATAACGAGGGTTTGGTGGACGCACTAACCCCCATCAGACGGGGGGAATCCATGGACGAACTGACCAAACTCTTTCACGAAGTAATAATGAACCGTTATCCGTACTGGAGATGATAATGTGGGAATGATCGACGTATCGGGAAAGAATATCGTGCTGCGGACCGCTCTTGCCAGGGGAAAATTATCCTTGAGATCAACAACTATAAAGGAGATAAAAGAAGGAAATATTAGAAAGGGGGACGTTTTCACAGTGGCGGAGGTCGCTGCTCTGGATGCAGTGAAAACTACCTTCATACGGATTCCACATTGCCACCCGATACCGGTTGCCTCGGCGGAAGTGAAGTTCAGTATCGAGGAAACAACTGTCATTTGTACCTGCTGGGTAAAAGCCGAGTACAAGACCGGTGTGGAAATGGAGGCTCTTAGCGGTGTGAGCAGCGCCCTTCTCACAGTCTGGGACATGGTGAAGTATCTTGAAAAGGATGAAAATGGACAGTATCCGGTCACCAAAATACACGGAGTGAAGGTTATCGAAAAACGAAAGGGTGTCAAGTAATTCGTATAAGGAATGATGGTTGAACTTTTTGGGCAATATATGGTTCGATGATGGAAAAAATGTATTTCAACAAACCTGATCCGATCCAGTAGAGGAATCCTAATGAATCTTGAAGTTATTGAAAAAACACGTACGGTTAAACACAGAGGCCATAAGCTGGAGTATTCCATATCGAATATGCTCTGCAATAATGGAGATCCTCATATTTTCATAATCGTTCGCGGATACCGATGGTGGCAAAAGGACAGGAAATTTTTCAAAAAAAGATACTCATGTCCGAAATATCTTGACGACGTCGCCAATATATATTGGGTGATGTGAAGGTGAAACACCCTGAACTATCCGGGCATTTCAATTATGTGGGACCGGAACATATAAAAAATAAAGAATAATACTGGAGCCAATAAAATGAATGATATCTATGAAGCAATTCTTGAAACGAGAAAAGTAGGGGGTAAGGCGGCTCTTGCAACCATTGTTTCGCAGAAAGGATCAACACCGGCACCCCTGGGGTCAAAATACCTGGTCAGGGAGGATGGAAGCACTGTTGGGACCATCGGGGGCGGTTGCGTTGAGGCCGAGGTTTGGGAAGAAGCCAAAAAGGTTATTCGTGAGGGAGAGGCAAAGATGGCTTCCTTTAAACTAACCGAGCAACGGGATGAAGACGGAGTGATGGAGATTGACGGTTTGATCTGCGGCGGAACCATCGAGGTCTTTATCGAACCGATAATCAGCTATCCCACAGTGCATATTTTCGGTGCGGGGCACGTATCGCTGCCCCTCGCACGAATGAGCAAGATGATCGGCTTCAGGGTGGTGGTGATAGATGATCGTGAGATCTATGCCAACCGCGAAAGATTCCCCGATGCCGACGAGGTGGTGGTTTCTGAATTCAAAAAATATTTCGAAAAATTTGTCCCCGACGAGAGCTCGTACATAGTAATTGTAACACGGGGCCATCGGCATGATGGAACCGTCCTTGGGTGGGCCTGCCGTACTGAAGCTCGGTATGTGGGACTGATGGGCAGCAGGGCGAAGAAAAATATTATCTATAACGAACTACGAAGTAAGGGAATCCCCGATGAAGACTTGAACAGGGTTAGTTCGCCCATCGGACTTGAGATCGGCTCGAAAACCCCGCAGGAGATAGCTGTCAGTATCCTGGCCGAGATGATACGCGATATGAGAATGGGTAAAAAAGGAGAGAAATGAATGGGTGCAAAGGACCATAAAAAACATTCTATGGAGGACATTTCTTTCGCCCTTGTGACCGTGAGCGATACACGGACCGAAAAGAACGACCTGAGCGGGACCATAATTATCGAGCTTATCGAAAAGGCGGGTCATAGGGTTGTCGATTACGGCATAATAAAGGATGATATGGAGATGATCACTGCCGAGGGAGAAAGGCTCCTGTCATCAGAGGAAGTTCAGGCCGTCATATTTACCGGAGGTACCGGGATCGCAAGGAGGGACGTGACCGTGGAAGCAGTGCGGCCGTTGATGGAGAGAGAACTTCCCGGATTCGGCGAGATATTCCGGGTGCTGAGTATGGAGGAGATCGGCAGCGCCGCCATGTTGAGCCGTGCAACGGCTGGTATTTGCAACGGCAAGGCTGTGTTTTGCATTCCAGGCTCCAAGGGTGCTGTGAAACTTGCCCTTCAAAGACTGATACTGGAAGAGTGCGGTCATATTTTATGGGAGGCAGGGCGATGAAAGAGATGAAACCATTCAGAGAACTTATCGATTTTGAAACTGCAAAGAGAATTGTAATGGATAATACAAGGGTAATGGAAAAAACGGAAAAGGTAGCATTACGCGAGTCTGCAGGAAGAGTATTAGCAGTCTCCTTGCGGGCAAAAATTGATGTCCCCGGGTTCCGGCGGGGCGCCATGGACGGGTATGCTGTAATTGCTGAGGACACCTTTGGTACTACAAGAACGGCACCGGGACATCTGCGTCTTATGGGAAAGATATTTGCCGGTATGAAACCTGATTTCAGGGTGGAGAGCGGAAACTGCGCACAGATATCCACCGGGGCCCCAATGCCCGATGGCGCCGACGCCGTGGTGATGGTGGAGGAAACGTCCCTTGCAGGCGATACTGTCAGCATCTACAAACCCGTCTACCCCGGAGCGCACGTATCAAAAAAGGATTCGGACATAAGCCTGGGCACGGAAATACTTACGGTAGGCACACTAATAACACCACCCATCACGGGGGTTTTAGCCGCACTTGGGATGGATACAGTGGAGGTTTATTCCCGTCCGAAAGTAATAATATTTCCCACCGGTGACGAGATAGTATCTCCGGGGGACGAGCTGGATTACGGTAAAGTATATGACATAAATTCATTCACAATGGCCAATCTGCTGGGTGAGGCAGGGGCTGAGCTTACGGTCAGCGGGATAACGGGGGATTCCATGGACGAACTTAAAGACTGCATGGACAGGTGCGCCGGTTACGATTACGCATTATTTTCAGGGGGCAGTAGCGTGGGTGAGAAGGATCTGCTCCACGATGTTTTATCAGGCAAAGGTGAAGTGATTTTCCACGGTATCGCCCTGAAGCCGGGAAAACCTACTCTGTGCGGCCGAATAGGTGAGACGCTGGTATTCGGCATGCCCGGTTATCCCACATCGTGTCTGAGCAATTCTTATGTTATCCTTCTGCCGTCAGTAAGAAAAATGGCCAGGCTGCCGTGGAAGGTCCGCCAAGAAGAAATGATTCTTGCGAGAAAGGTGGTTTCCACCATAGGCCGGCACCAGTTATTTAGCGTCAAGGTCGAGGATGGTGTAGCGCACCCGGCCTTCAAGGAGTCCGGGGCCATAACCAGCATGAGCCTTGCTTCGGGTTATGTTGAGATACCGGCGAACGTGGAGTACGTTGAGGAAGGGAGTACGGTTGTTGTGAATTATTATTAGGTGTATTTTGCGCATTTAGAACGCTTCAATTGGGGCGTTCCGGCTTTTTAAGTAAATCTTAAAATACTCCGTTTCCATTAACTCGCCTACTGAGGAGTAATAATGCCAAGCATCGATGAATTGCGGTCACGAGAACTGGACGACCTGTTAAGCGAAGGATGGAAGATAAGAAATGAGAATTTCCCATCTATTCTCACCGTTTCCGCCCCCGGAGCAAAGACCTATATCTCCGATCATCACCGTAACAGACGAAATTCATTTGTGAATATCAGTGTGACGGGAAAAGCATGCGCGCTGAACTGCGAACACTGCCAGAAGAATCTCTTGCAGTCCATGATCCCGGTAAGCAGCGGAAAAGAATTGAAGATCCTCGGTGAGAATCTCGTTGCCAAGAATTGCCAGGGGGTGCTCATCAGCGGGGGAGCAACGTCCACCGGGGAGGTTCCGCTGGATGATTATTTCGACGCCATCCATCATCTGAAAGAGCTGGGATTGAAGGTCTTGGTACATACCGGCCTGGCCACCCGGGAGACAGCAAAAAGATTGAAGGAAGCCGGTGCGGACCAGGCGCTGTTGGATGTCATCGGAGCCCGAAAAACCATAGAAAGAGTCTATCATCTGGACCGGGAGCCATCGGATTTCTTCGCCAGCATGGAGGCATTGGCCGAGGCGGGTTTGGATGTTATCCCACACATCATCGTCGGCCTGGATTTTGGCCGGATTGTCGGGGAATATGAGGCCCTTAAAATGGTGACACGCATCAAAACCAGCACCATCGTCATAGTGGTCCTTTCACCCCTCATGGGAACACCCATGGAAAACGTAACCCCGGCTGGTGCGGAGGATGTGGGTAGGATCACTGCCATGGCGCGTATCGCCAACCCCCATTCTTATCTAACAATGGGCTGTGCGAGACCTCCGGGAACTTCAAAAAAATTGATGGAAAGATTAGCGGTCCGAGCGGGGATAACTGGCATCGCCTATCCCATCGATGAAACCATAGAATACGCAAAAAGACGAGGACTGGAAGTTATTTTCAAGGACACCTGCTGTTCTCTGCTTTAAACTTCACCGGGAATCCTTGAATTCCATTATAAATTCAAGCGGAAATGAAACCGATTTCGTCAGGGTGCACGTGTTCTTTGCAAGGTCGAAACATTTGTCGAGCTTTTTCCTATGCTCGCTGCCCGCCCACACGGTCAGTTTCATGGCAGCACCGCTTATTCCCTTTTTTCCGGTTTTCGTAGTAGTTGCCTTGACACCCACCGTGCAGTCCTCTATTTCCAAGTGTGCCCGGTAAACGGCCCATACGAATGTGGAAAGAAGACACGCCCCCATCCCGGAAATAAATACCTCCATGGGTGCGGGAGCAGTGTTGGTCCCAAAATCAGACTTAGGTTTGTCCGTGCCAACCTCAAAACCCCTGACAACACTACTTGTCTTCAATCCGCCCCGCCAGAAAACCTTTGAGCGGACCTTGATCTCTTTTTCCTGTAGCATGGACATACCTATTCCCTCGTATTATTTAAGAAAAACCGGATTTTTTCGGAATAATTCAAAAACATCAGCGCGTCAGAGACATCTCAACACTATTTCGGCCACATCCTTGATCTGCAGCTTCCCACCAAGCTCGCCCTTCCTTTTCAGATTATCCCGGGCCATGGCGAAGACATTGTTGCAGGTAGGGCAGGCAATGGCCATAATATCCGCCCCCTTTGTAACGGCCTCTTTTACCAGCCTTTCGCCAATGGCGAATGCCTGTTTCTCATCAAGAGCCTCGAAAAGACCTCCTCCTCCACAGCACAGTCCATCACCACGGTTCCGGTCAAATTCCAGTAACTCTACCCCTGGCAATGACCTCAGTGCTTCCCTGGGTGCTTCCAGCACACCGCCGATCCTACCCAGTTCACATGGATCGTGATAGATTATTTTCTTATTCAGCGGTCTCCTAAGATCCAGACGCCCTTCTCCGATCAATTCGTTTATGTACTCAGTAGTATGCATAACCTTGAAAGGAAGATTACCCACCATGAGAGGATAATCCTTCTTGAATGCAAGGTAACAACTGGAGCAGTTGGCCAGAAGTATTTTCGCTCCTTTTTTTCTTACGTTCTCAACATTGGCCATTGCAGCACTCTTCATCATCCCACTGCGCCCCAGAAAATAGAGAAAACGACCACAGCATTGATCGCTGCGTCCGGGGAGACTTGCGCTAATCCCTGCCGCCTTCAATATTTTCATAATAGCAGTCTCGACCCTGAAAAAATTATAGGCCGTTTGACAGCCCGGATAAAATACCACGTCCGCCCGATCCAACGCAGGAAAATCCTCTCTAACCCATTCGTCCCTCTTTTCTCTTGCAAACCCGAACGGATTTCCGGTGGCAGTAATGCTTCCCTCCATCTCAAGCAGGTTCTTCGGAACATTTACGGTACCGAGGGACTGTAACCATTCCCGCGCTGCCATTAGCTTTTCCAAGAACGGCACGTAATACGGACAAACATGATCGCACATACCACACGCAGTGCAGATAAACGATGGCGGTATGGAATTATCAGAAGAATCATGGACGTCCCCGTTTTTTTCAAGAGATAGCAAGTACTTTGCGATCTCCTGGGGAGTGGCAGTGCTGCCTACGCCAGGAACGATGCCGGGTTTCACCGTACACTCCGGAGTGCAGATGCCGCAGCTCGAACACAGCCTGAAATATTCTCCATGCGGCAGGGGGGTATTGTTCTTAATCTGCATATTTACACCTGGATAAGGTCAGATTGTCTCCGGATGTATATTTAATTACGATTTTATTTCAAATCTGTGGTCGTTTCTTTCCGGGCAGATGTTCTTCCTGGTTTCCCGGCTGTGTTATCCCAAATTACTTTCACCCCCCCTTATATCTACGGTCCTTCCTCTTTTTTCATCACGATACCTCATCAAAACCCATGCTTACAAAAATCGAAAGCCCTCATTGGAGGATATTCCTCCAGAATGAAATATCTGGAGTTTCCAAACGTTTCCACCGCAGGCTCATATCCGGCCCGATATAGTATATCAATACATAAACTCATCCAATGATTGGAAATGTCTGCTGCCTCTGGATTGTGCTAAAGAACCTTTCAATCCTTACCATTCGTCTGTGGATGATTTACTCTAGTGCTGCGACAACATAATTATGTAACATAATGTTTCGATATTCTATCATAAATTAGATAATAATAACCTAATATATGTGTGCAACTAAACTAAATTGTCGCAGCACTAGTCCCCAATGGTAATGAATCTTGACGATTAAATTGGACTGAAGAGAGGGAAGGGGGTTGGTATTAAATGGAAGATAGTACGGAATTGATGACTTATATTCATATACCTCTGGTGTTTTTAGCACTCGTTTTTTTCTTTAATTCCATTATCAATTCCGGAACGACCTTATAAATATCCCCGACTATCCCGAATTCTGAGACATTGAATATAGGGGCTTCAGGATCTTTATTTATAGCGACTATAACATCCGATGTTTGCATACCGGCCAAATGCTGAACTGCCCCAGAGATACCGCAAGCAATATAGAGTTTTGGACGTACTGTTTTTCCGCTTAATCCTACTTGATTTGCATAAGGAATCCATCCTTCATCCACGGCTGCTCGACTCGCTCCAACAGACCCTCCAAGCGCATCTGCAAGCTCTTTCATCAATGTAAATCCATCAGACTGCCCCAATCCCTTTCCTCCAGCCACGATGATTTCAGCTCCCGTTATGTTGGCCCCATCATTATTTCTAAAAAAATCCACAATTTTCGTCCGGTCCCTGATTTTTGTTTGATTCACATTCTTCCTAACGATTTCCCCTTCCGGATTAGGTTTCTTTTCCGCTTTTCTCATTACTTTATATCTCACAGTGGCCATTTGGGGCCTGTGATTGGGGCATATTATCGTTGCCATCACATTCCCACCAAATGCAGGTCTTGTTTGCACTAAAAGTTTTTTCTCTGCATCAATATCCAATTCGGTGCAATCCGCAGTAAGACCAGTTTTTAATCGAACCGCGATTCTCGGTGCTAACGAGCGACCGATGGCAGTGGCTCCTATCAAAAAAATGCTCGGTTTGATCTCCTCGACTAGATCTGTTATTAAAGTTGTGTAAGTGTCTTCTTTGAATTTGGCGAGCGATGTGTCGTTAAAAAGATATAACTTATCCACCCCATAAGTGATCAACTCATATGCAGAATCTTCCATCCCATTTCCCACAAGAACACAATATAGATCCTCTTTTACTTTATCGGCAAGCTCCCTTCCTTTACCGACTAATTCATAGACCACATCTGCAACCTTCCCCTCCCTCTGCTCCCCAAATACCAGAACTCCTCTATACCCGGAAAAATCCTTTTTTTCTTCTTTCCGGGTTATCAATATGGCTTTCTTCTTACAGACACTGACACAAGCACTACAATACGTACAATTCTCATCTATTACTAATGATTCATTTATAAACGATATGTAGCCAAACGGACAGGTTTTTACGCACCGTTGACATTTATTACAATTTTTTATGATAATTTCTATTTTGGTCATATTGAACCTCATACAAGTTTAAGTTCACCCAATTTCTCGACGAGTTTCTTTGTTTTATCTGAAAGGGTACCGGTAAGCAGTGTGCCCTTTTTCCTTTTCCGGGGAGGAAATACCTTGATCACCTGCGTCGGCGAGCCGTTTAAACCAAATCTACCTGAATTACCGTTTAAGTCATTCGAATTCCATATTTTAATGCAAGTATTCAAAGAGAATATTTTTCCTTGTAAAGTGGGGAATCTTGGCTCGTTTATCTCTTTGGTAATGGTCATCAGACACGGTAAAAGTGCCTTGACGGTTTCGTACCCCTCATCCACCATTCGTTCAACGAGTATATCCCCATTAGTCACCTCTAAAACTTTTCTAACATAACAAACGTGGGGGATTTCTAATTCCTCTGCCAATCCCGGCCCAACTTGCGCAGTATCTCCATCGACAGTCTTTACACCGCAAATGATGATATCAAACCTGCCTATTTTTCTAATCCCACATGCAAGGGTAAATGAAGTTGCCAAAGTATCCGCTCCCGCAAAGGCCTTATCCGAGAGAAGTACTGCGTGCTCACACCCCATGGAAACAGCAAATCTCAAGGCATATTCTGCCTGCGGGGGCCCCATGCTTAATACTGTTACTTCGCCGCCATAAATTTCTTTAAGTCTAAGCGCCTCCTCAATTGCATATCTATCAAAGGGATTTACAGTGGAAAGAGTTCCTTCCCTCATCAAGGTTCCCGTCTCGGGATCGATTTCTATCTCAGTACTGGCGGGTACCTGTTTGATACAGACGATTATATTCATTCCAACACCTAAACAAGAGCGGCCAATTGTATAGGCTCGATCTTTCGATAAATTTCCAATGGTTTTCTTTTATGCCCTTCGACCGTAAGCAGTTCTTCGATTGATATCCCGAATAGCCTTTCATTCTCTTCCAGATAAGGCAAAATGAGTGACCAGTCTTCATCAGTGGCGTCAATAAACTGACCGCCATTTAGTTGATTTTCATCCACTACCCGGTGAGGATCTCTCAAGTAGATCGCACCTCCTGAAGCTAAAGAAAAGAGATTACCACCAGGGTATGGAGTAGGTAGCTCCCTGATATTACCGCATTCGTCAAACTCAATTCCGTTTAAAATAACAAAACCGCCACCTCGAAGTGCATCACCGGCCATGAATGACTCTGCAAGATAATCCAAACACGTCCCATTGATAACTACCCGGGGATGCCCAACAGCATTTATGAGGGGACGTCCCGCGGCGTTGCCGAGTACATATATCTCACCCCCCTTTGCACCATATAAAAACGTTTGACCTACATCGCCATGTATAACCAGTTTGCCATCCTTTAGAATCTGACCAAGTTGGTCCTGGGCGCTGCCGTGAACAATCACCTTGGCACCGTCCAAACCCGATCCCAGGTAGTCCCCTGAACTTCCATAAATGTCGATCCGCACATCCTCGGTGCCAGGACCAAGACCGCACCCACAAAACCGCTGGCCTACAAGCGCAAAAACTATGAAACGTTTCCACCCGATTTTATACGCCTCAATAATGAATCTTTCAAGGCAATTATCTCCTTCCGGAGGAAATTCACGGGCGTTGACCACCAGGACAACATGCTCCCTCGTTGGTTTTTGTATAAAACTCCTTCTATCCCAGTCGATGTAGCAATATCGCCCAGGTATCTCACACTGTCCTTTTTCCTGTTGGGTATTTCGAAGAGTAGTGTAGAGGGTCTCGTCCAGCAATGCTAAACATGAACTATGTTTTTTTATTCCGGTATCATAACGACGGTCAAATAACATAGTTAGAGTCTCAATGGAAAATGCCATTTTTTCCTCATTTATTAAAGCGAATTGGGCTATATAAGTGCAGAATTGCATGAACTCATCATAGCTCCATTTTTTAAGGTTTGGAACTACCCAATTGAAAAACTTATCCGGTTTTTTACTTTCAAAATATTTTTCCACCTTTTTTTCTATTGAATTAAGAAATTTTGTCTTGGTTAATGGCAGTCCCAAATTGAGTGTTGAGATGTTATGATGTTTCCGAGGATCTGATGCAGTGATTAGTTTTCCGAATTTGTCGGTGCATGTTAATTTTTTTCCATTATTGTTTTTACCATTATCGGCGAGAGTGAAAGAAAAAGCTCCCCCATCGGTATGACTCCCTCCTCTGGCATTCCAATACCGATCCGCAACAGGACAAAATCTCGGGTCTTCGCCAGCCAGATTTCTTAAGGTAGCGTCAATGGCCTGTTTTTCCGAGGCGATCAGGCCAATGTCTACTTCTCCTTGCTGCAGTGCAAAGACCTGAGGGCGCAACATTGCCGTATCCGTGATACCCAATAACTGCATGGTATCTATATCCGGTTTGTTTCTTGCGATGATAAAGAACCACGGACCATCCGGAGATCCGTGAATATGAGTGGTTTGAATCGCCCTATAGATTTTTTTCTTATCTTCGGGAAGCATTATAAAATCTCTTTCAGTTGTCGGGGCCATAGCTTCGATGATATACTCCAGAGGATACCCATAAATTCGATCCCATAGATCGAATAGTTGAACCGATATCTCAGTATCGGTTAAGAAAAGTGGATTTATGTTATGTTGCTGCAGATATTCAGACACGGCATAATAATTCGCAAAATCCCCGTTATGAACCAAAGCTTCGTTCAACCCTATGAAAGGATGTGCACCCCCGGGATGCCAAACACGCCCTTTGGTTGGATAGCGTTGGTGCCCCACCCATATATGCGCTTTAACATCATCAAGTCGATAATATTGAATCACTTGTTCCGCATAACCGACAATTTTAAAAACGAGTAAATTTCGCCCGTGACATAGGACAAATGCTTGCTTTTTACCAAGAGAGGAATAAAAATGTTTGTTGAGACGGACCGTGTTCTGATAGATGAATTCATCTTCAGCTTGTCGCAATTCAAGCTCGTCCAAACCGTTTTCTTTTATAAATCGAAGGAGAACATCTTTTTTGACGCGACAAAAATATCGCCACACATCAGGAGGTTTGATCTCCAGTCTCACCACATCCTGATAATCCGCTACTGTGGGGACAAGATAACTCTTGTGGACCTCGAAAAATGGTCGAATACATTTATTCTCCACCTCTTTCCTGGCACTATGGTCAAGATAAGCAACCTGAATGAGATAATGATTTTCCAGTATATCTCGCGAAACTCCCATCTGTGTAGGTGTAAGACCCACAGCAACCACACCACCCCCCTTCCCGTTCCCACGATTATGCATCTGGGTCAATGGAACCGAAATATTCCAGCCGGCAATTTGTTCGCTACAGGCAAACCCAACGACACCGCAACCACCTTCAGCCTCTAATTTTCGTTGTGATAAAGTAGGCAGATTATTGTATAATCCCTTCCTTGAGCTTTTGATCCGTTCTGCGAACAATATCTTATCCATATACATTCGCCTTCCTTTTTGTTATTAGCAATCATTAATATAAACGAGGCAATCGGTCCTACCGATTAACTCTGTGATCTTTCTCATTCCCAGTGCGTTCAATATCATACGCAACTGGATTTGCCATGATTTATACATGTTAACAATCCGCTTCATACTCTGGTCTATATCAATTAGGCTACATCGGTTTGGATCGGTGGTGGTTATGCCCGAGGGACAACCTTCGCCTTTTTCGCATTTACCATATCGCTCGCACCCTAGCGCAATCAATTCCGCCGAACCAATAACGGCACCATCCGCACCGAGTGCTATCGCCTTCGCTACATCGTATGCCGAGCGTATCCCACCAGAAGCCATTAGGATAACTTGATCTCTAATTCCTTCTTCCAATAGAAAATAGTGGACCTTTGGAATAGCGTACTCGATTGGCATAGCAATGTTCTTCTTGCTGACCTCAGGTGCTGCGCCTGTACTCCCGTAACCCCCGTCTAAATGGATAATATTAGCACCGGCAAAATAACTGCCTACTGCAACCATATCCACATCCGTTGGAGTGGATACTTTAACTGAGATTAGTGCATGTGGATTTATTACTTTAATCCAGTCTACATGTTTTTTGTGATCCTCTACCGAGTAAACGCTGTGGAATGGAAACGGTGAGTAAAGGCTCCTCCCGGCAACAGCTTCTCTTACTTCAGCCACTGACCTTGTAACCTTACCTGCAAGCAGATGGCCTCCCAGGCCGGGCTTTGCACCTTGAGCATATTTGAATTCTACCATTCTTGCGCGTAGTATGGTCTCCTCCCGAACTCCAAAGAGGCCGGTGGCAACCTGGGTTATAATGTGGTCGGAATAAGGCATTAACTCTTCTGGATATCCACCTTCGCCCGTTGAAATAAATGTACCGAGAGATTTGGCTGCTCGTGCACGAGCTAGCATGACATTTAAACTTATCGAACCGAAAGACATTCCACCACCATACACAGGGAAGGGTATTCGGATATGGGGTCCATCCCCCCGTTTATTCAAATTGATGGATAAATCGATCGTGTTGTCATCTATCAATGGAAACTGTTCATTATTTTTTTCAAAAATAAACGCCAGTCTATCAAATCCCCCACCGGAGCATCCAACCCTATACTCGATATTCGATGTCGGAGGTCTACCCGTACGAGCCTGTTCTGCGGTAGCTCTTAATAATTCTGGAGGCCAGCGATAGTCACCCAAGGCACGTTTTTCACTCTCAACTGTAGATTTTAAAGATATGGAATTAGTAAAAATTTTAGAAAAATTTTTCTTCTCGATTTCGTAGGAAATTGACCGCCCCATCTCTCCCCTTAACCGCCTTACTTCCCGCATACCCATTGCACCCAATACTTCCAACAATTGGTCTCGCCAGGCCGACATGAGGTTTACAATGCGTTGGGAACCCCAATTTGAGTCTATTTCCACATGCTCTACGGGACAGGGATAATATTCATCCGCCCAAAGTGCACAGCCCAATCCAACAAGGAGGGAAAAATCAATAGCTACGCTATCAGCACCACATGCAATCACCTTGGGAACATGCTCGGCACTGGCGATACCTCCGCTGACAATGATACTAACCCTATCACGTATCCCCTTTTCTACCAATCTTCTATGGACGAGTTGCATTCTATCTTTGATAAAAAGCGGATCGGGCTCATATGGTTCCATACCACCATGGTCTGCATAAAGGTGAATTACCTCAGCCCCGGCATGTACCAGTTTCTCAACTTGGTCACCTACTTTCCGGCTAATTGGTAATCTGATGGAGATAATTAGATTGGGGGCTTCCTTTTTTATTTTTATAAGGGATGAGATGGCATCACTATGATCCAGATAATCGATCTCTACCATCTTTACTTTTAGTGGTTGTGTTTGAAATGAATCGAGATTCTTTAATGATAGACGAGGAACTATATTTTCAACAAATGGTTGAAGATCGCTTGCCCAATATTTATCCTCCAAAAATACGAATGTACCGAGCTGAGATGCTGCTTTAACAATGGATAACAATACTCCTCGTCCATGTACAGGCATCACCGGGAAGGAAAATAAAACAGGGAACGGTACTTCGATATTGGGTGGTAACTCATCTAACAATTTACCTTTTGGATCGAATCTCAACATAGTTTTTTTCCTTCCCAGGGCAACTAATGTGGAGATATATTCACGCCCGTGGATACCGTCTCGTGTAGGTCGCACAATTTCGGACATATCCAACCACATTCCATCAAAGCCAGAGCCTGCGAATTTTCCACCAAAACCCGAACCGGAAATAGGTATTTTCCCTGTTTCCGCTTGATACCATATTTGAGTAATTATCTCCGGAGTCCAATGGTTATCCCCTCCACATCCAAGCTCAAAGGGAGAGTGTCCATATTTGACATATTCCTCATCATGCTGGAGTCTAAATCGGGCTGGATACGGAGTACAAAGAGGTACATTTTTTCGAGCTATATGATATCGAATCGGAGGGCCGTGGTTTTCGGTCGTTGACCTGTTGTAATCATCATCGCTCATCTTTCATGTCACCGTGATTCAATATTGTTCAACTGTACCAAAGAAAAGTTCTTTTGTTGACCTAATAAATTGGACCTCTTCGGGGAGGCTGTGCCGAATATAGGAACTTAAGCAATGTTTGGTTAGCAACAGATGATGCTTTCGGCAATATATAAGAATTATTCTGATAATGTCGCTCAATCGTATGGAATAATTAAATATTTTTAAACATTGTCTATTTAAATGGGAAAATAGACCAATATTTTATTAATATGTATAGCGTTTTCCGGTTGTACGATTGTCTAAACTAATGTGGAAGGGATTGTATGGATAAACTGGATGCAAAAATAATAGAAGCTTTGAACGAGAACGCGAGAAAGAGCTTCAGAAAAGTCTCAAGGGACATCGGAGTATCACTCAGCACAGTTGCCAATAGGGTTAAGAGACTTGAGGAAAACGGTGTTATTACTAGTTACATACCATTGATCGATGCCCAGAAAATCGGGTATGACTTGTTAGCCATAATCAATATAAGGATATCGCATGGAAAACTAATAGAAGCTCAAGAAATGATCGCTAAAGATCCCCATGTGTTCAGTGTCTACGATATCACAGGTGAATGGGATTCTATGATCATCGCAAGGTTTAAAAATAGAGCCACACTCAATACATTTTTAAAAACTGTGTTAACCATTAAGAATGTAGAAAGAACAAATTCTCATCTCGTGCTTAACATTGTCAAAGAAGAGAAACGAATTCTTCTTTAAAGATTTGTCGGACTGACCTTTCTATGGTTTTATAGATGGGGCAATTATTAGTAAGAAAGCGTTTCAAAAATTCAATGAGAATTTTCATCAAAAGTGGGCATCCGTTAGCATAGCTATAGAAAAATATCGTTTCTGAAAGTGCTGGTGCACCTCGATCTGACCGCACATTTACTGGGAGAACAGACGTGACGAAGTTACGCCGAGGCGCAATATGAAAATGTACGTGTTTTATTGTTATAGGATGTTACACGGGAAAAATGAAAAAATATAATTGATTTATTAAGTATGTAAACTACCAGCCCCTAAGGAGCTGGCGTTTTGCGCGTAGTGCCGTTAATTCTAAGCAAAGTCTGTCAACGAGGTTTGACCGGATAGGCTGAC
>JASLWR010000052.1 GCA_030740765.1 Thermoplasmatota archaeon | reverse complement strand
TTACTTCTGGGTCTTGCCATGTTAATGGTAATGATTTAATGGTATAATAATTATGCGGTGTTTTTAAGGACAGTGCCAAAGCTTTCTGTAATTAAGATTCACGAACTTTGTTTGTGATTGATTGTAGGGTCTGAATTTCACAAAAATAAGTATAGCTAGTATAGGAGATATTTTTTACGGACTAATAGTCGTTTTTAAGTAATTTTAATAGATAAAATCATGGAATTGAATGGGAAAAGAAAGACCCTTAAGGTTTTTCAGAGGTTGTTGGTCGGCCTCAATTGTTAATTCATAGGGGGGTCTTAAGAAACTCCTTTATTTCTTTACCTCTTTCTAATGAAGTAATTATAGCATGTTTAATCCTGCCAAATGAAAAACGCCCGACGCTAGTCTTCTGATATTTCAATATTAACACAAATCGATTTAATTATTGGGATTTAATTGGTATTCCGACTTCGAACTTTCAGGCGTAATTAAATAATATACCTTATGAAATAAACTATCCCCAATTCTTTATAAAGTATCATATGATTCGCTTGTTTATATTCGATCTAGCCCAATTTTATGAACTCCGATAAAGAATGGAGGCGAGAGAATTTTTTCAAAGAGTGATCTGGAACTTGCTCTGGGCGGTAGGGCTGCTAAAATTTATATAAATGATCTGACATATATTGTAGAAATCTCTTCCAAGCCATCTTGTAAGCAAGGGTGTCCCGCAGGGGTGAACGTGAAAGGTTATGTTAAACTTATATCTGATAAAAGATACGAGGAAGCCCTGCACCTGATTCTTGAAAAAAATCCCTTTCCGGGAATATGCGGACGGATTTGTACGCATCCTTGTGAAGAAGTGTGTTCCCCGGGTATGGACACGGGCCCCATACCCATTAAGGAACTTAAGCGCTTTGCGGCGGATTACGAACTTTCACGAAGGAGAATTTTAGTTAATAGAAACCCAATTAGATACCCTGAAAAGATTGCAATTATTGGTGCAGGTCCTGCAGGATTGACAACAGCTTTTGATCTTTCTAAATACGGTTATGACGTTACTGTCTTTGAAAGAGGTTTGGATCCCGGTGGGATGTTAACACAGTGCATACCCAGGTACAGGCTGCCAAAGGAAATCGTGGATTTTGAAATAGAATATATCAAGAGAAAGGGTGTCCGAATAGTAACTTCTTGTGAAATAGAGAATCTCGATTCTATGTTTGAATCCGGTTACTCCACGGTAATTCTCGCGTTGGGTGCACAAAAAGATAGAAGATTGAGTATCCCCGGAAGCGATCTACCGGGAGTTTTGGAGTGTTTGCCTTTTCTAAGGGACATAAATTTTGGTAATCGAGTGGTGCTGAATGGCAGGGTGATAGTAATCGGGGGAGGCAGTTCAGCTTTCGACGCTGCGAGAACAGCAAAGCGAATTGGAGCCGATAAGGTGACCATCGCGTACAGGAGGACCGAAAACGAGATGGCAGCAAATAACGAAGAGATTTACGAGGCAAAAGAGGAAGGTATCGAAATTATAATCCTGGCATTACCGGAAGAGATAACGGGAAAGGGACGGGTAGAAGCAGTGAGATTCCTGAAAACCACTCTGGGTGAAGCCGACAGCAGTGGCAGGAAAAACTTTTTACCCCTTAAAGACAGCGAATTCATAATTCCAGCTGATTGGATTATACCGGCAGTAGGGTACGCTCCGGATCTTGATGAACTCTCGGAAGGAATAACCGTAACAAAATGGGGTTCAATCAAAGTTGATAATCTCGGAAGAACTTCAAAAGATAAAGTATTCGCCACAGGGGACGTGGTAACCGGACCGTCAACTGTGATCGAAGCCGTGGGAAAGGGACATCGAATGGCAGATATTGTTCATTCGTCATTCAGGGGAATCAAGATAGAGGAGGATGTATTACCGGAAATGGCAAAGGTTCAGGGTATGGGAAGCGTAGATGGGAAATGTATCTCCGCGGATTGTATTCACCCAAGAGAGCGAATAGAGGATTTTTCAGAAGTAGTACTAGGATTTAAGGAAAAAGACGCAATAATGCAGGCGCAGAGGTGCAGAAGTTGCGGGTCCTGTTACGAGTGCGCTCTCTGTATCAGCTCATGTGATCATGGGCAGCTTTACGCTACCATTGGTGAACGATCTTTCCTACTTAAAGCACCATCCGTACTAAGGAAAAAAGTCATCGAGGGCGAGCGGGATTGGAAGATTGAAAGCACCAATAGAAACTTACCCATAATGCTTGATTCCTTGGTACCCATGGTCGACGCTGAAAAATGTATCGCGTGCGGGAGATGTGAAGAGGTCTGTCCGTACAATGCGGTTCGGGTACGCTTGGTGAAGGAAGGCTCGCAAGCAGCAGTGGTAGACCCCGGCGTGTGTCGCACATGTGGAATATGTATCACTTCATGCCTCTCTGAAGCCTTGGATCATGGACCCTTATCCATAATATATCCCAATAAGAAAATAAATTCTATATCGGATCGCAATATAAATGAACCTTTGATATTCGCTTCCCACTGGTCGGTGAACCAGGAGGTTTTCAACCCGGAAATACTCGAGCTGATGAATATAAATGCCCTTTCACCAGCCCTGATGATGGATGGACTTGCCACAGGGGTACCAGGATTATTGATCATGGCTCCTCAGGAGGATCTTGGAAATCATTATCTCAAATCAGTACGAAACATCAAAGAAAATGTGCGACGGGCTAGAAAAATATTATATTCCATAGGAATTGATCCCCGAAGGATTAGGCTCGAAAGAAGGCCATGGGTGGAAAGGGATGAATTATTAAGAGAGTTCAAGGAAGAATTGGCCAATAATAGCCTGGGCCCACTGAAAAGAGGTCCTTCCCTGTTGACAGACTCTCTCGTAATGCGGACAATGGCCAATATCGATTGGCTGAGTAAATATCCTGACTTTCCTAAAAAGAATTTGAGAATTTCTAATGAAACGTCTTTTGCTTATCTGCAGCGCTTAAATGCAGTTCTCGAAGCAGAAGGATTATTCGTACTCCATGAAATGGTGTTCACGATTGAACGAAAGGTAAAGGAATTCCAAATGGTGCTGAATATATTCTCATATGCAGACATGACGAAGCATCTATCAAGATATTTAATTAATGGACATCCAAGCGAGGTAAGCTCGAATTGTATTGCACTCCTGAGAAGCGAGGAGGATGAAAAGTACGGGGCTGACCTACTAAAAGAGTTGTTAAATCGAGTTCCGGGAATCTCGGTCACAGAGGTCCGGGCTAAACGGTCGGGAATGGAATGGTTCCGCTTCCACGGCGATTACCTCGGCCATGGATCTGATATCCTTAAAAAATGCGAAGAGCACGGGGCAGAACTATTGATTACGGTAACGCCATTCTCCACAGCCTGCCTGAGATTATTGACACGTCGTGATTCCTGGCGTAGGTCTCCGGTTGAGGTTAAAGATGTTTTTACATTCCTTTCGGAAATTAATGGCCAAAAGGCAGGTGGTGTTAAATGAGCGAGCGCCTACAGGAACACCCGATACTCAATATATTAGATGGCATGGATGTCGGAATTATTTTCGATGGGAGGAAGCTGGTGGCAAAGGAGAATGAAATGATCTCTTCAGCACTATTCGCCAATAATATACAGGTTTTCGGTAAACATCACTTCGATGGGTGGCCTCAGGGTATCTTCTGTGCTAATGGCCAGTGCGGTCAATGTTTGTTGCTCGTTGATGGAGTTCCGCGGAAAGCTTGTGTAACTCCTGTGTTTGAGGGAATGAATATCCAGTCTCTGGACGGACTACCCAGGCTTCCGGAGGATGACGATTTACCAGTAATGAAAGAAATCGAAAAGGAGGATGTGGAAGTTCTGATCATAGGAGGTGGTCCAGCCGGGCTTTCAGTAGCCATAGAACTGGGAAGTATGGGAGTCTCCACTTTAATCGTCGATGATAAAAGTAAATTGGGTGGAAAACTATTCCTTCAAACCCACAACTTCTTCGGTTCCATAAGGGATTGCTATGCTGGGACCAGGGGAATGGATATCGGGAAAATAATATCGGACGAGGTGGAGAAATTTCCATCGGTTAGTATATGGCGCGATTCTCCAGTAGTTGGTGTATTCTCCGATAGGACGGTGGGTATAGTAAAGGAAGGTATGTACAGGATAGTAAAGCCAGAAAGAATCGTTATTGCTACCGGAGCTAGGGAGAAAATGTTGCTGTTCCACGGGAGCGACCTACCAGGGATATACGGGGCAGGTGCTTTCCAGACGCTCGTTAATCGGGACCTTGTTAAGACCTCGAAAAGCTTATTCATCATCGGTGGCGGGAATGTGGGTCTGATCGCCGCTTACCAGGCTCTGCAGGCAGGTATCGAGGTGAAGGGAATCGCCGAAGCTCTTCCGGTGTGTGGCGGCTATAAGGTACATCTCGATAAGCTTCTCAGGTTGGGAATTCGGGTATTCACATCTCATACAGTGCTGGAAGCCAGGGGCGCCGAATGTCTTGAGAGCGTCGTGATCTCCGAAATCGATAATCGATTTAAACCGATTACCGGAACAGAAATGGAATTCAGGGTCGACACGCTCCTTGTGGCAGTGGGACTGTCACCGGTTGACGAGCTGGCGAAGAAGGCAGAAGAGTTCGGCCTCAATACCTACAATGCAGGGGACGCTGAGATCATTGCTGAAGCATCGGCCGCCATGTTCAGCGGGAGGATTACCGGACGGACGATACTCAAGGAAATGGGAGCAAATGTAATGATACCCGGTGAATGGGAAAAATTTCTCGGTGTACTAAGAGGTAAACCGGGCGACGTACACGAGCTAGACACCTCAACACGTGAAAGAAAGGTTTACCCGGTTATAAGATGTTATCAGGATATACCCTGCAACCCCTGTACCGAGGTGTGTCCGTTACGCAGCATTTCCATAAGATCGGGGGAAATTTCAGATATCCCCGAATTCCATGATAAATGCCTGGGATGTGCAAAATGCGTTTCCATATGCCCCGGCCTTGCAATAACCCTTGTTGATCGAGGGTACGATATTACCGGTAAATCAGCATTGGTGATAATTCCCTGGGAAATGCCTGACGGAACGATAGCGCAGGGGATGGAGGTTATAACCTCGGGACGGGAGGGCGAAATCATCGGACCTGCCAGGGTAATTGCCATTAAAGAAGCAAATTGGCAGAAACGGCGTCGGCTCGTGGCTCTGGAGGTCTCAATGGAAGACGCCGATAAAGTTGCGGGTATCAGAATAATTAAACAGAAAGAAGGGAATACGAATGTAGGCGAATTGGTAAGAGGCGACGAATACGATGTTCTATGTCGATGTGAGAGGGTAACACGAAGCGAGATAAGAAGATTGATACAAGTTGGGGCGAGGGATATTAACGATCTGAAAGCATTTTTGAGAGTAGGAATGGGTCCCTGTGGAGGAAAGACCTGCATGCCGCTTCTAAAACAGCTATTCCGCCAGGAAAAAATCGATCTTGGTGAAGTTACGGACCACTTGGAACGTCCATTCACTCAAGAGGTTCCCCTGAACGCTTTTCTCGGCCGAAAGGAGGGATCGTATTGAATGAATACGATGCCATCGTGGTGGGTGCGGGCAGTGTCGGAGTTCCCACATCGTACTTCCTTGCGAAAGAAGGTTTCAAGGTTTTATGCGTAGACCGGCATTCTTCATCCGGACAAGGACAGAACAAGGCGGCCATAGGTGGAGTAAGAGCAACACACTCGGACCCAGCTAAGATCAAGATATGCCAGGAGAGTCTTGATATTTTTTCTTCCTGGGAGGATAAGACAGGTTTTGATATAGGATGGAAAAAGGGTGGTTACTGTTTTCCCGTCTACCGTGATAAAGAAAGAAATATTTTGAAATCCATACTTCCGATTCAAAAGAAGTTCTCCCTGAATATCGATTGGGTAGATGAGGATAAGATAAAGGATAGGATTCCCGGAATTAATCCAAGGGGTCTGATGGGAGGAACCTTTTCTCCTGATGACGGCCAGGTCAGTCCCCTTCTTGCCATCGCGGGATTTACCTCGGAGGCAAAACGGTTGAGAACCGAATTCAAATACAACGAAACTGTGAAGGATGTCATGATCGAGGGGAGCCGTATCAAGGGTTTGAGAACAAATTCTGGTGAATACCATGCCGATGTAGTTGTGAATGCAGCAGGGGCTAGAGCAACTGAAATATGCAGCATGGCTGGGCTTGACATTCCAGTGATACCGGACAGCCACGAAGCTGGCATCACTTCGCCTGTAAAACCGTTCCTGGACCCGCTGGTGGTGGATCTTCGCCCCGGAGCGGAGGATAGAACGGCGAACTTCTATTTTGGTCAAGTACGGTCCGGTCAAGTTATTTTCTGTTATACACCCATAAAGCCCATGGTGGGGGAAGATCGAAGATGCACATCGGAGTTCATGCCAATTATAGCCAAACGTCTTACGGACCTGATACCGAGATTCAAGAACCTACTTGTGCGTAGGCTATGGAGAGGACTCTATCCAATGACGCCTGACGGCGTGCCGGTACTGGGAAAGTCGGAGAAAGTGGACGGTTTCTATATGGCAGTGGGCATGTGCGGACAGGGATTCATGCTGGGTCCGGGTATCGGTAGAAACATGGCGGAGCTGATAGCACACGGTAAACCATTATTGGATAGAGATATATTCGAGAAGCTGTCGCCCGAGAGGGATTTCTACCGAGAAAGGAAAGAGATGTTGAAATAATCGAATTATATAATTACGAGTTTATCCAAACTGAGCTCGGATTTACCGGCATATTTGATATGCTTGAAATGATATTGGGGAAATATACATGGTCGATTATAGGATTAGACCAGTGATAGATGAAGACAAAGAATGGATTACAAATTTCTTAACGGAACGTTGGGGCTCACCCATAATAATAACACGTGGAAAAATCCATCACGGGAATCAACTTTCTGGATTTGTAGCGGAAGATAAAAATGAAAAGATTGGATTAATTACCTATGATATAGAAAATGAAAAATGCGAAATTACTTCTTTGGATAGTTTAATAGAAAATATTGGTGTAGGTTCAAATTTAATTGAAAAATTAAAGACAAAAGCTAGTTCTTCCGGGTGTGAAAAACTCTGGCTTGTCACCACTAATGATAATAGAAAAGCAATTCGTTTCAATCAAAAAAGAGGATTTAATTTGGTTGCAGTTTATCCTGACGCCGTAGAGAAATCAAGAAAATTGAAACCTGAAATACCTTTGATCGGATATGATGGGATAAAAATAAAGGATGAAATCGTACTTGAAATGAAAATTTAATAAATTTTTTCATCGTGGTGATAAAAAATGAAAAAGTGGTATTCGATAATCCTATTATTATTCATTTTTTCCCTAACTATAGGATGTATCAATGAAGAAAGTGGCCAGGAAATTGATGATAATATCCTAGAAGATGATTTATTGATCATTGTAGCGGAAGAAGGGTATTATGGCCCCGATTATGAATGGATATTCGTGCTGAAAAATCAAACAACGTATAAAGTGATCACACAAGGAGCCCGTGATAAAAGTAAAGCACTTTCGGGTAGTGAGAAAAGAACTGCTCTTCAGCTGTTGTCATATGCCAACCATACGGATGAATATGATCCGCCTATTGATATAGTGAAAAAAGAGATCGACAAAAATGTATCGGATGAATTATTAGATAAGCTTGTCAATTCGGATTTTCATACAAATCATACCTTAGATGGATGCTGTGATGCCGGTTATTATCTGATATCAATTTTTTTAGATGGTTATGAAAAAGAAGTGCGATATTATAATGGGATGCAGCCCAATAATGAAACACAGGAATTAGCTAATTATGTTTTAGATATTTGGTCATAGATAATTATCATTCTTATCATCCTTCCGAACAGATTTGACTCCAAAGATTTAAAATGGGCGGAGGGAGTCTCAAACGGAACTTCTGACAAAAAAATTATATGGGCAAGGTTCGATGGGGGAGTGTTACAAATTTGCCACAACGAAAACAAAAAACACATCTTGATGAATCCCCACTCGATTCATTAGATTTGCCTGAAAGTGTGCGGTCAAATAGTGATTATGGAGGTATTAGATGAATGAAAGAGAAAAACCTTTCCGAAAAAAGAAACCTGGCAGGTCAAGCCGACTAAAGTTCGGCGATTATCGAATTCCTTTCACCATTCATGAGAAGGAACTTACAATATCCGTAGAAAAAGAAGAGGGGCATCTCATCTACAAAAGGGATCATCTTGGTAAAACTGTAAATAAGATCATATTATCGAATATGGATAAGATAATGATAAATCCTGTTGAACCGGTGAATATACCCAAGAAAATTACATCCTACTATCTTGTTGAGTTTGAAAATAGTCTTATGATCGAGCCTGAAATGAAAAAAAAAGTATATTTAAAATTCCCAATAGAAATTGGGATTTTTATAGAAGGAAAAGACGAGAATGAAATACTTGACATTATCACTTTTACTAATCAGAAATATACCCTCTATGGAGATCTTAAAAATGGAGTGATATGCAGACACTATATGAGTAAAATTCTCTCTTCGATACCTTCGATAGATATTATTCATAACGGAATTATGGAGTTACAATTATACAATTCAACTGATGAGTGGGTTGAGTTAACAAAAGCTGTTTTCAATGCATGCGGTATGACACTTTACTACAATGAAAATCGAGTAGCCATGAAAGCGACAATTAAAATAACGAGTGAAAAATATGCAGTAACAAATTTTTTTGATACTCCCCTCAGAAAAGGTATGAAAAAATCCATTGAATTGTACACACCAAAAACTGTTTCGTTATTCACACCAAAATTCACGATGGAGGGGGGATTATGAACTTAAAAATAGATTTCAATTATGTCGTTTATGGTAATGTAACCGTTCTCGATCTTATTTTCGGTGTGGTTATTATTCTTGTTTCGCTAATAATATCGAAAATAATTACAACTTACTTGAAAAGGGCAATTAAACACAGAATTTCAAAAGATTATTTTGGGCTTATTGTTAAACTTGTCCATACTATCATCATTTTTTTCGTAATATTATCGGTTCTTCCATTATTGGGGGTGAATCTCGCGGGAATGCTAGTAGCCGGGGGAATCGTAGCCCTGGTGATAGGTTTTGCCTCTCAAAGCACTGTCAGCAACTTGATCTCGGGAATTTTCCTCATGATAGACCGGACGGTCAAAATAGGAGATTCCGTAAACATTGGCGATGTTTCCGGTGTTATCGAGGATATCAGTATAATAACCACCGCAGTGAGAACTTATGACGGGTTGTATGTCAGATTACCCAATGAAAAGGTTTTTAATACTAACATTACAAACTATGTCATCAATGTAGCGAGAAGATTTCAGTATACGATCAGGATCGGACAAAACGACGATGCAGTAGAGGCAATGGAGATAATTAATAAACTCATAGAAAACCATCCCTTTGCCCTCAAGGAACCGGCACCGTCGGTCTATGTAGATGAGATTGGAGAGAATTCGGTAATTATAATAACAAAAATCTGGGCTCCGCTTTCCGAGTGGTTTAATGTTAAAACGGATCTTTTATGGAAGATCAAAATTTCCCTGGAGGAGCAGGGAATCGAGATGTCATTCCCAAAGCGTGAGGTATGGTTCGCCAACGATCTGAAGACAGAACGCATTTAGAATTCTCAAACTTAGATACTGGAATCAAGTGAATAACCACGACCCACGGGGGATTATTCATATATTCTAGTCATACCCTTTCTTGTCATCGTGAAGGTGACGGTTCCAGTAATTGTAGGGTGAGGTCCCGCTCTTCTGGGACGACGTGATGTCCCTACCCAGAGCTTTGTAGTAACTACCATATTTCAATTCGATCTGTTCCTCGATGGTGAGGGCTCGCCTAATGCTCTCCTTGATATGCGCGGCCGTTATGTACGGGTCATCATTCATCACTGCCAGGTCCCCCGAAGTCCGGATCAGACCCCCGAGTTCTCTCAGCCTGAGGGTATAAGCCTTGTCTTTGCCATCGAAAACCTTGGCCCTTCTCTTCGAATCCTCAAGTATCTCCCGGATGGCGCTCCGATCAGCATGTGGTATCCTACCATCTATCTCTATCTCTTGAGCAATATATTGCGTCATCAGGCTAGTGGTATGGTCATCAACTTCAATGAAGGTATCAACCAGCACCTCGTAGCCCTCTCCGATGATCCTCGATCGCAGGGGTGACAGTATACTTCCGAGATCTTGTATATTGCATGCGGCCACCATAATGAAGTTGCAAGGTACGTCGTCCACTCTCACGGAAGCACCGGCGCTCTGTGGATTTCTTCCTGTAATGGGGAATATTTTTTCCTGCATCGCAGTGAGTATATGTCTCTGTAATGAGCCCATGTGCGGAAGCTCGTCCACGAAGAGAACACCTTCATGTGCTTCGTGAACCGAACCAGCAACCACACGCTCATACGGCGGCGTACCCAATCCCCTGTGACCTCCGTAAGGATCGTGCCTGACATCACCCAGAAATTCCGTTTCCGACGCACCGGTGGCGAGAACGAAAGGGTTTCGGTTCAGCGGGAGCAGTGTCTTCTTCGGAGATTCTCTCTTCAGCTCTTTTCGCTTTTCAAGGGCTTTTTGATCAAGCTCCCTTATTCCATCTCCTTCCCTCTCATATATGACCACCTCCTCACCGCCCTCTTTCTTTCTAGTGGTGGTAACCCGCTCTTGCTTGCCTGACTTCGTGGGATTGAAGGCCATCTTTATATTACCGAAGGAAATAAAACGTCCGTCGCTTCCCCTATCACGATCGGCTTTGGGTTTTCCACACCCGGGACGTGGGCAAACGGGCACGTCCGGCGGTGAATATGTCTTACAATATTTACAACGGAATCCAAGCTTCTCGGCGATCTCGAGGGGTACCTCCACAGCGGAGACAAGTTTGCCCTGGGCCCTGCTTCTCTGCTCGCGGATGGCTTCCACCTCATGCATTCCCTTAACTTCCACCATGGGTCTTTCGGGATTCTCCGGATTGTGAACAATATAAACCTCTTCCTTAGGTCGCGGAAGATGGAGGGATAAGGCCTGGGCGATCATGGATTTACCAGTGCCGGGAGGGCCAACGAGAAAGAGATGTCTTTTCTGTCTTGCAGCGATCCGTGCTAACTCCACCGCCTCATCCTGGCCAATTACTCTCTTAAGCGGGTCCCCGGGAAGTTCGATCTGGGATGTATTCTCGATTTCATCCAGCCGGATACCCTTGGAAGCGATTATTCGGGGCAGTTCGTCTTTATCGTTTTTGCGATGTGTAATTTGTATCACCTATCATGATTTGATACCGAATCCGGTTCCAGGTTTAACCATTGATCCTTTACGGAACTTTAAGATTTATCCGCCGTTAACGCTTACCATGCTATTTCTTTTTCGGGGTATTTTTTCTTTCGTTCAACATATTTTGTAGAAATTCGAATTATTCATCACAGCAATTTCTCTTTAAAATATTTATAGTTGAAGTTACAAATACCTTGTGAGGGCAAGGATACACTTTGGCCATTCTACCGCGCGGAGTGAATTCTACTGAATAAAATGCCAGATGGAAATGAGGTATTGAAATGAAATTTCTAAAACGAGTCAAGAAAGATGAAGGGGAAGAAGTGGAGCCTATAGAACTTGGTTCAACTCCGGAAAAATATATCGACCTTGGTAAATTCGAAGGCGGAGGTCTAATGGAGGAGAAAATAGCTTCCGTGAAAATGGCGGAGGTCAAAAGTTTTCAGGATATCCGTGGTTTGACCAGCATGATGTATCACGGTAACATTATGCTCCTGGATATTACCCACCTCGCCAACGATGAACTGGAACTTAAGAGGATCACCTCCGAGCTCAACAGAGTTATTGAAGATATAAACGGAGACCTTTGCGGAGTGAACCGAAATCTATTATTGGTCACTCCAAGGGGAATAAAGATAGACCGAGAACGTATAAAAAGTAACGTGTAGTTACTTCATCACATCTTCTCATCCATTAAGTACGATTTCTCCGATAGACAGGTAGCGACCCTACCAGTCCCTCCGGTATCATTCTGTTGCATAGAATACCCTTACAAAGGATTAGGAAAGGCTGGACTAACTAAATTTTTCTTTTCTTTAAATACCCAAATAATCTAATCGCTGCTTGAGATGGTAAAATGTACCTTGTTGTGACGTCTACGCCCGACTTGGCTTCCATGAACATCAGGGAAAAACTCCTTTCAATGGTCGATTGGGAAGAACGTGATAGTTTCAAGGGATTACCCGTTTACGAGCATGGTGAATTGTTTCTTCTCGCCAACGATGAATTCCATATTTACGCTGAGGAGCTGGATAGGGAGATCAAAAAAAAAATAGATATTGATTTCGACGGGATCATCTTTGCTTCAAGGCACAAAGCTGAATCGGGTTTGCAGTCTCTCACGGTCCATTCCATTGGGAACTTTTCAGATGCGAAATACGGCGGAAGGGATCGTATGTTGGTACCAAGTATGCCTCAGGAGATTACCCATGCTTACCGACGTCTTCTGATAAACGCCAATAATCTGGATTACAAGATCACATTCGAGGCAACCCACCATGGTCCATACCTGGAGACGCCAACGATGTTCATAGAGATCGGCAGCGACGAGGAAAGGTGGAAGGACGATGAGGCAGGGCTTGCCGTGGCGAAGACCATCATGGAGATTCCGTATTTTCAAAGATCGAAAGACACTTTGGTCGGAGTGGGTGGAGGGCATTACTGTCCTCGGCACAGCGACGTAGTGAAAAAATTCGATGTGGCATACGGCCATATTATACCAGGTTGGGCGATTGGTGATGCTGACGACGAGGCAATTATATTGGCGCTCACATTCACTCCTGAAGCAAATAAAATTTATCTTCATAGAAAGGCTTTGAAGGGAGCAAAGAGAAGGCATTTGGAATCACTCTTCACTGAAAAAGGATTCAAGGTGGTACGGGCCGAGAACCTAACTCCCAGGCAATAATCAGAATTATATCCTTTCTTTTGCTCCGGTAATTGTTTTTTCGCTACTCTCATTTGTCTTTCTCGTCTTTTCGCTACTATCAACAGACTTTCCCTTGATCCTGTAATACGTCAGGGGATGCGTCATCCAATCTTTCCTGCACAGGCCGTCGGGTTTGTAACATATTCCGTTCGTCTTTAGGGTACCGCAGGATGGAGGTGTGTATTTAGTTCCTGAGATGTCGCCGCGGATGTGCTCTAACTGATATCCTGCCAGGGACGGGTCGAAATCCGGAGATTGGGAAAAGATAGCTATCACTTTTGCCATATCGAGACCCAGGTGGAACAGAAACGATGCCATGAAGAAGCGGGCTTCGTGTGACAGATTAATATTTGCCTGTATCTGAGAGATCAGATGCGATACACAGGGAGGAAAACGTTCTGCGGAGAATTCACCCATATCTTCTTCTCTGAACCTGTCTTTCATCTCCTCGGTCTTGAGCTTGATCTCGTTGGTCATTGACTCCAAGGCAATTGTTATGGTCCGGTTGACTGGAAGGGGCAATTCATCCAACAGGCGTTTTCGGATCTTTTCCTCGATTAGGCGGATCATGGTCCTCCCGGGAAGAGCGATATAGCCATGGACTAGTTCCCGGTTTACCATTTTCCAATCCGAAGAGTTGAATGATGACGAGGATTTCAAATAATCGACAAAATCCATTACCACATCACTTTCGTCCGATATGTCAGCATCTTCCATCTTTTTTTCTATATCCGGGGGAAGATATTTTCGGTCGAACGCACTCTCTATACCGATATCTCTAGCCATGCCAATCTGAAATTCCAGGGATTCTCGTTCCAGATTGGATGACGCGGATTTTGCCTCGGCAAGTGAATACCTTGCCACAAGAAAAGGATCTTTAAGGCTTGAAACCAGCATTCTTGCCAGAGGATACGATAATATTTCGTCCATTATAGCATCATCATCAAGTAGAACGGCAGCAGGTACCCGGCCTTCCTCGAGAGCGTTTAAGACCCTGCTGAAACCCTTTTCTCTTATATCGTAATACAGAGGATCCAAAAGAAGTTTATCAAGAGGGGGGGCCTCGCGCATTATGTATTCCTTGGCCTCGGAAAGAAATGGATATCTAGCCAGGATTCGAGGGTTCATGAACCCACCTGTTTTAACTTAGAACCTCACCCATGCGTCCTCTGGGATTGTATTGTACAATTTTGATACAGGGTCGTCATTCTTCTGTTGGGACCTCTTTCTGTTGGGGTCCGCAAGTTCAAACACCCTGTCCTTTTTGAAAAGCCAATAATGTATCCTCCAATCCCTTCCGTCGAAAAGTGTTGTCTCCTCTCTTGCGGTGACCATGAGACCGTTATCTTCCATCATATAGAACAGATCCCGATCATCGGGCTGGAGAACATTATCTATTATTCTATCGCTGTACCCGAAGAAATTCAATACGTGTTGGGCCATGTCCTCCGCCTCATCCTTGGACATATTGTATTCACCCATACTGCTGATTATAGCCCTGCTGAGATGTCCCACAGTTAAAATATTCATATTTGTTCCCCTTTTTCCTAAAATACCACACCAATTGTATGTTTTATTCCTGTGACATATATTCGAAGGGACACTATATTAATATTATGCCTCAATTCGATTTGTCGAATAAACCTTCTAAATTCACGTTACCCTGAGATATACAAAAATTCAAAAGAGGGACCAATAATAATATAATATTGTATTTATAATGACCTTAAATAAGTATAGAGATTCACTTTATCAATATAATACGTGGCTGTGGTGTCATGAATAAACAGGTCTCCAATTCGCTAAAGGTCTTGTCGTGCTTAGTTGTCGTTTTAACTGTCATGTCATCATTTGGCATAGTGACCATTACAAGCATTAATGGGTTTGGCGACCCAGATGCCTCTGGCAGGTACTCTCGCACAGGGTATATCCCGGAAGTATTGAATTTTACCATGGATGGATACGACGATTTCGAGGCTTTCGAAGAAACGTCTCAGAACTTAACGCAAGTTGAAAACGAGATGGGGGACGGTAAGTTAAGACTTTCAACTGGTCTCCACGATATGACGATACAGGGGGCATTTAGCAGTTCACAACCGGTATATGCTGAAACAATTCGTATGAAACCCGGTGCTGTGTGGTCCCCCGATAATACAGATAGCATCGAGATCTACGCCCGGAACTTCATCATGGAACGGGATAGCATAATAAGCGTTTCCGGCGTGGGAAACAGCATGATGGGTCGGGGAGATGACGGCGAGGACGACAACTCCCGATACAGCGGCGGCGGTGGCGGAGGAGGAGGTGGATACGGAGATATTGGCGGGAAGGGTGGAGCGGGAAGCAGCCGAAGGGGAAGAGTGGATGGGGGGAACGGGGGAAATCAGCACGGTGGAACCAATTCCTATGATATACTCACGGGTTGTAAAGGAGGAACTGGCGGACATGCATTTACGACACCGGGCGACGGCGGCCCGGGTGGCGGAAAGCTCGTGATAATCTCGGAGACAATATCCATTAACGGTACGATAATGGTAAATGGAGTGAAGGGTGGGGATGGTTTGAATGGGAACGGTAACAATGCGGATACCGACGGGGGGGGAGGCGGAGGTAGTGGAGGTGGACTGATGATCGTGGGAAAGTCCATCGAGGTGTTACATAAAGGCGATTTGCAGGCCTTCGGCGGGAGCGGTGGCGACGGTGGCACGTTTGTTGGTAACAGAGCGGACGCTGGTGGAGGTGGGGGTGGGGGCAGTGGGGGTAGGATCAAGATATTCAACGAAACTCAGATCCCGAACGCCGTTAACAGCACAGTTGATTTCAAGGGAGGCAGCGGCGGGAGCGGGGGCGACGCCCCAGACGCTTCAAGAAGGGGGGACTCCGGACTTGTGGGGGAAACCGGTACTTTTTCGATAAATCCAATGGAATTCGAATCACAGTTGAACTACATGGCTTCCGGTTTCTATATTTCAAAAGCCCTAAACACAAATAATACAACACCCCATTTCGACAGCCTATCTTACTCATGCGAGATACCTGTCGGGACATTGATGGATATCTACACGCAGACCGCACCTTCAAAGGGAACAGATCCAAAAGTGCCTGGCAACTGGTCCGAATGGTCTAATAGTTATACGGATGATCATTCGGAAATACTTTCTCAGGATCAGCAGTGGATAAGGTTTAAGATAGTTTTCCGGAACACCGGTGTCGATCCGCATGCCACACCTTTGTTGGATTGGGTGAAGATAGAATATCACACCGATGAGGCCCCTTCGAATATGAGACTGGGGATTAAGCCAACAACAATCAATGCAGCAACTGGAGAAATATCTGTTTTTTCAATTATATTTACGGATACTGATCGTTTATCCCCTGCAATTTTTTCCGGTCTAATTAAGTTGAGGGACAATTCCACAGGGAAGGAAATAGTAGTGTATAATGGTGTTTTCACCGAGAGCGAAAACTGTGAGATCAGGCTGACTGATGATGAATATTCTCTTAACTATACATTTTCTCCCGAGCCATACATCAATGACGGTCTCTGGCAAGTCTATTTCGAACTTTACGATGGAATTACCGAAAGTGGTATTATCGATTACAACGACACAGATAAAAAGTTGGAAATCTTCTCAAATTTTCAACCATACCTGGACCCGGAATCTCTTGTGGCAAATCCTACGACAATCCCAATAAAATGGAATTATACTACTACCATATCATTTGAACTAGAAGACGCGGACCCCCATCCCATCGAGGATTTCAAGTTCACATTTTCTCTCAAGATGCTCAACAGTTCCACCGAAATTGAGATCGTGAAAGAGATGAAAATTGCCGAAATTCCCGAACTCCAAATCGTGGGTACCCGGGGTAAGTACAACTTTAATTACAGCTATGACCCTTCGGAAAATACGGAAGTGGGAAAATATGAGATATTCATAAGTGTGGAAGATAGCATGGGTGCTAGCTCGGCCATAGAGATCGAGGATACCGACGTTATGTTGGAGTTACTGATGAACACTCCCCCCGCACCCCCTTACTGGATACTTCCCAACGAAACTGCTGAGCAAAATCCGCGAATTGCCTGGAGTAAAGCGATAGATAATGACGGAGACCCTGTAACATATTCGATTCAGATAGGTACGAAACCATATTCAAGGGACGTGCTTGTGCGTACTTCCACCGGAATGAACAATTTCTATGATGTTACAATATCACTGCCCTTTGGCGATTATTATATACAGGTATGGGCGATGGACCCGTACTTCACCTCGCCGGTGTTTCAAGAGAAGCTAAGTTTATCCAAGGGTCTCAATTCCGCTCCCAGACCCCCTACTATCATATCCCCCGATTTCACTGATAAGGTATTTCCCAACATAACATGGAGTGGTGCCTATGATCTCGATAAAGACAATCTCGAGTATTTCATACAGATCGGGGAGAGACCCAGCGGTGGAGAGATAATTTCCAAGCAGTCCACGGGTCATTTTGAACACTATACATTAATGAAACCTTTAGAGAGAGGGATGGATTATTACGTTCAGATCTGGGCATACGACGGAAAAGAAGAATCATACCCACGCGAGGAGATTCTTTCGATCCTTACAAAGGGAAACCACCGACCCAACCCTCCCACTGCCATTTATCCCGATGTCACCGGAGACCAGTTACCAACAATATTCTGGACCGATGGCATTGATGTGGATGGTGACGAACTGACCTATTTCATACAAGTGGGAAAGAGTAGAGGAAGTGGCGACATCCTTCACTGGACTCCCACGGAATCCAAAACTAGTTTCGATATGCCTTTCAACCTGACCTATGGCACTTATTACGTTCAGGTGAAATGTACTGATACCAAATTGGAGTCAGAGATACTGGAAGAGATTCTTAAGATCTGGGCAACCGGGAATGTTCCGCCCACGGCGCCCACGTCAATTGAACCCATGTTCACCAAACAGCGCTTTCCCGATATATCCTGGAAAGGGGCGCATGATGAGAACGTGGGCGATCTGGATCGATTGTTCTATTTTATCCAGATAGGATCAAGCCTAGATGGCAACGAGTTCCTAGCATGGCATCTTGTTACAAAACCGTATTACAATGTAACCAAATATCTGACTGATGGAGTCTATTATGTCCAGATCATGACCAGTGACGGGATGGGTAATTCAAGTGTTTTTCAAAGAGAGATATTTGTAGGAACCTTCAAACCTATTGTGAGTTTTTACAAGGACAAGCTGGAAGTCCAGAGTGGCGGGGCTTACGAGATAAATCTCACGGTATCCAATATGGGTACCCTTCCCGATATAATCGCCTTGAACATTCAGGACATCAACGATTTTAATATTAAGCTGAAATACAGCGATATCCTTCTGGACAATATTCCACTGGCGCCAGGTGAATTCGTGGAGATCGTGCTTACCGTGGAGGTACTGAACACCTATAAATTTGCGAATCAGGTGATCAATATAACAGCGACATCCTTATCGGGCACAACTACCACCGCAATCCTGAGGATAGGGGAATCGGGGGATTCCGGAGAATCATGGATTGGCAATTTTTCCGAGAAAGCATGGTTCTGGCCTCTTGTATCGATCATTATTCTTTTTTTGATTTTCCTCATCGTCCTCGTGGTAGTGATCAGAAAGAAAAGGAATTTGGGCGGTAAATATGAATTTACGGAAATGGTGGAATCTGATTCGAAATCAGTAATAAAGAAAAAAAGAACGGGAAATGTGACCCGAATTTCGGATACACCAATAATGGACCCGCGTGCAAAACGGATAGCCATGGCCATATATACAGCCCAGTCACCAGCTCTTGCAGCCCCGAAGAGAAACGAACGACTTCAGCTCCCATCCTCGACGCAGAATCTCCCCAAGATCATGGTACCCGATATGGCCGTAGGGTCTACCCTCTCCAAGAAAGCACAGGCGATCAAAGCTCTGCCGCAGTTCTCCGTTGTAAAGGACACTAGGGATACTCAGGCAGGCCAGACTGCGGATATTACCGGACTTGGAGCTACTCCCTCGGTATCGAAACAAGCGCCATCTGTTGCAATGTCGCCAATGACGAGCCAGGGAACGGTTAAACTGGAACCGCAGGTAAGCTCCGAGAGAATAAGTGAAGCCACCACGAAAATACTGGAAGTGCAGATGAAGATGGTGGAATTCAGAAACAAGGGTATGAATATGAGCGAGGCGGACATTAAGCTCATGGAAGCGAACCAGTGTTTCGGCAAGATGGACATGGGTGGACTTGACCGGTGTATCGGGGAAATTAAATTAATTTTCCAACGCCTGGAAAGTCAGGGAGCTGGCAGCGCGCCACTCCCGGACTTCGAGATATCGGCCCCTGTAGCGCCGGCGGTTATGCCTACACCAGCCCCTGTAGCTCCGGTGGTTATGCCCACTCCTGCACCAGCCCCTGCAGCTCCCGCGGTTATTCCCACTCCTACACCAGAAGCCCCTGCCCAGGCCCCTGCACCGTCATCTCCCGCTCCTCACCCAGATATGCCGGCCCCGCCGGAGACCCCCCCTGCCGATGGGACCGCGGTCACGGGGGAGACAAAGGATGTGTTCGGGGACCTGCAGAAATTGATAGACGGGATGAAATGAGGCTCGGCATACTTTTTTCAGGGGGAAAGGATTCCTGTCTTGCTTTGAACACTGCTCTTAGATTGCACGACATCTCGTGTCTTATTACATTAAAATCTATCAATTTAGAGAGCTATATGTTTCATACTCCTAATCTAAGCATTGTACCGCTTCAGGCTAAGGCCATGACCATTCCCCTGATGGAAGTGGAGACCAAGGGTGAAAAAGAAACTGAACTTCTTGACCTCGAAAAAGCCATCGTTATGGCAATCGACGAGTACGATATCCAGGGCATTGTAACCGGTACGATTGCTTCCGTTTATCAGGCTGCAAGAGTTCAACGGATCACAAATAAATTGGGGATCTGGTGTTATAATCCCCTATGGATGAGAGCCCCCGTTACCATACTCCGTGAATTATTGGAGAAAGGATTCAGGGTGATGATAACCGGTATTTTTGCATATCCCCTCACCGAAGATTATCTTGGCAGATTACTGGATGAATCACTGCTTAATGATCTTGTCGAAATGGAGCTCAGATATAGAATAAATCCATCGGGAGAGGGCGGCGAACTGGAGACCACGGTTCTTGATGGTCCGAATTTCCATTACCCGCTGGAAATCATTGAATCCTCAGCCCAATATAAAAATTATTCTGGTACCCTGAATATAATCAATGCAAGGATGGGTGATCGATGATATTGCTGGTTGATCTATCTGGCAAAAAGGGGTCCATGCACACCCTTGAATTTGTTGACCCGGTGAGATATATCCTAGATGCAATTCCTGTGGAGACCGAGGTCATACATTTCCTTGATCTCGCAAATATGCTCGGGAAGGTCGATACAAATAAAACGGATTCAATCATCCTGTGCGGTACTGCCTTGAAAGACAATCTGTATCAGAATGAAACTTCGGCTTTCGAGTGTTTAAGATCCTTCCCAGGGGCGATTCTCGGAATATGTGCAGGGATGCATGTCATTGGGGTGTTGTGGGGGGGAGAGCTAGTTAAGAATGAACAAATTGGTCTACATCAGTTTCATCTGAGCTTGAATAACCGCCTTATCCACCAGAAGGATGAGCTAAATGCCTATCACCTGCATAATTATATGGTAACGGTTCCCCCTGGTTTCCAAGTTCTAGCGGAAGAGCATGGTTCACCTGTTGCATTCAAGCATGATCATCAGGACCACTATGGGGTCTTATTTCACCCGGAAGTCCGTAATCGGGAGATCATCCAGAGATTTTCTTTACTATAATCCATCGATCTTGAATCTTAGAAATGCTGCTGTACCTCCAAGTGCTTCCAGGCGTTTTCCAGCCTCGTGGGCGGTTGAGACAATAGCAACATTTGCACCGGTCTCCCTTGCCAGTTCGATAAGCGATTCACCGTTTCCATCGCGGACCATACGATCGGTCAACAAGAGCTTTTCAACGGCAGACAGTTCGAGACCCCGCTTGATATATTTCTCACCATAGGTTACGTTGGCTTCTGTGGCGATCCCCGTTAACAGGTCATCCATAAGCTGCGTTTCTTTTAAAACCCGAGCTTCAGTAGCATACAAATTTTTTATACCTAGCTTCAATGCCTCGTTTATCCCTGCAACACCGGCCTGACCAGTTGCCTTGAGATAGGTGGATTTGAAGAGGTCAGGGTGATCCCGCGAAGCCAGTCGGTAAAACTCGTCCTTGGTAAATCCGGGACCGATTATCACCAGAGGAGTATTATCACTCAACATCTGGCACAACCTTTCAGTGACCTCCGCGAAAAATTCTTTTTTCCCCCGGTTCTTCTGTTTGTATAATTTTCCACAAACGGCCCCCTTGATATCGCAGATGACCTCCAAACCGTACTGGCGTAGAAGCGCGATCACCGCATTGTCGTCCTCTATGGCTAAAAATACCACCGTGGGCTTCTTTGCGTTCACTACTGCCATCTGAATGGTATCAATATCATGCTTCTTCCACTGGTCTTTGAAAACAGTTACCCGGTAGCCGCTCTCAATGTTCAAGGTATGATGACATCCGTGGTCTTGCGGTCCTTCCGTGATAACTCCCAGCACGCGTAGTCGATTGGAAAATTCAACGAACTCGATCTTTTCGCATTTTATTGTTAGGGTCATTGTCTTTTTTTCAGCCTTGTGGCTCCTTATGGTATCCTTAGCACCTTCCTCGCGCCGATGGGTCAAACCCCTGACACGATCTCCGGGCCGGATTATATTCGAGAGATGCCACAGGTCATCGTCATTATCGACGTAGAGCTTGAAAAGCCCGAGTTT
The DNA here is from genome assembly GCA_030740765.1 of Thermoplasmatota archaeon. GTDB lineage: Archaea > Thermoplasmatota > Penumbrarchaeia > JASLWR01 > JASLWR01 > JASLWR01. Next base: position 958 of record JASLWR010000052.1, on the reverse strand, counting down.
ATGATTTTTATGTAGAATCTGCATATTCCTGCTACTCCGTTCTTTATTGTAGTTCGTCAATTTGGGTCAAAGTATAATAATCCTTCTTTTTTTCTCTTTTGGAATGATTTTCCAGAACCGGTTTAATATCTTTTGATTCTCTTAGAAGTATTGAAGCTGGCTTGTATTATAGAAAATAAATATACCCATTTTAGATATCTCGTAAGACTCGTTCTGTTAGAGATGGAATCCAGGATTTTGCTTTCGATAATTCGAGATTATCACTGAATCACCTAGGCGCCCAAATCTAAATATCAGTCTTCTATTTTTTCCGGGACACTTTCTAAATATCGATCGAGTATTGCCATTTCCTTTTTTTCCAGAACATCAGGGTTGATTGGAATGATTATCTGTGATCTATTATGTGTATTAAATTCGTATAATCCTTGAATTAACTTTGCTATCTTATTGAAGTTATACATGGTTATTAAATAATCGAGGCCGTCCATGACCACCACACCCTTCTCGGCATCCTTAAGAAAGTTCCGTAAAATAAAACCGAGTTTTTCTAATTTGGTCGCATCGACCCACTCCTCACATCGTTTCCACTTGCTTAACCAAAATATGGGAGTTTTCTCGAACCCATACTTTCTTTTCACGATATCCGGAGATTGTATGGTGATAGCGAGACCTTGATAACCATGCGTGACGAGTTCTGAAAGTATATCAAAGGTTTTCATTGCTTTTCTCTCCTCCACCTTGTAGATATAGCCCGGTTCTACCAAATAACGTTGTTCAGCTCGACTGGGCAACTCTTCTGTAGGTTCTATTTGGAATCGTTTTTCCAATTCCTCCAATTCTCCCTCCAGCTTTTGGGTATAGAGTTTTAATTCTTCTTCCATTTGTTTGCGCTGGGTGATGTCTAAAAGTGATGCAACACTCTTTTTTGTCCCCGGTATAAGATCAATCGTCAAAAATA